>CAMCYL010000085.1 GCA_945883905.1 Akkermansia muciniphila
TTCGCCACTCCCCAAGAGTCGTCAAAAAACGACCAAAACCTTACGGTATTCTCACTTGTCCAAGGCGCCTCTATAAAACCTCCCTACAAAGAAACTAAAATATTTTACCTATGAAAAGCTCTTAACTTAGCGGTGTTCAAGCCATGACACGAATCTCGAATGAAATCCGAGTTCCATGGGGATCGGGGATTTTAAGGTCGAATTTTTTCTGTGCTCATCAACTCGGACATTACTTTTTGCACAGCGGAAAACCAGCAGGAACGAATCCGATTCAAGCGATGCATTATTTCAACGTAGAAACCGATGATCTTCAGGTCGAACAAGAAGCCAACTTCTTCGCTCACTGCCTCCTCATGCCTAGGGAGAAATTCCAAAAGGCCTATTTGGAAAATTACGATTACCCCTTGGGTGCATGCTCGATCTTCAATGTCAGCTTGAAGCTGGCTCAAGCACGATGGGAGTATTTGAGTAAGAAATGATGAGGTTTTAAGCTTTATTTGTGAATCAACACTCTGAAAAAATCTTTACGCGGCTTGCTTAAGTTTTTATTCGAATTCGGCGGGAATGTTTTATTTTGGAAATATCAGGAATTCGAAAATCGATATCAATGACTCCCTGTTTTTTTAGTTTTTTAAGAACCAAACTCGAATGCCTAAGTGTCATGCCATATTCAAAGCAAAAGCGAATCAGATCGCCTTCGAAAACCAAAGAACCAGATACAATATTTTTTTCTAACTCTATCTCAAAATTGCGAACCTTATTTGGTCGCATTTCATCCAAATTCAGCAGTAGCTCATCCGGGTGAATGCTATCGCGTTCGATATCAAAATTAGCTTCTCCAAATCGTCGATCTCTATTCCAACATACATCCAAAAACTTTTTAATACCGAGCGGATGAGAGCTTCCGAAGATCAGTCCATAAATGTTACTACGCTTTCGAATTGAAAACTGGCCTAGAAAAACATCTCGTGTCGAAGGAATGATTTTTTTGTAATAATCAAATACCATCCGATGGACTGCATA
The DNA here is from genome assembly GCA_945883905.1 of Akkermansia muciniphila. GTDB lineage: Bacteria > Verrucomicrobiota > Verrucomicrobiia > Methylacidiphilales > CAMAQI01 > CAMAQI01. The sequence continues at coordinate 1,024 of CAMCYL010000085.1, forward strand.
AGAGTCTTCCGGTTCGGCTATTTTTTGCTTGATGGCAGGATGATCTCGAAAGCGATGAAGCGTAGATGAAGCAATAAAGAAAAGGAAATCAGTTCGTGAAAGTTTTATTAGAAACTTGAAGACTTCGTCGGATACCTCATCAACACCAAATTGATCGATAATAAGAAGTTTGGGCAATCCAGGATTTTCTAAAATATTTCGATAGCTTTCAAGCGCTTGCCTAAACGGTAATATTTGAAGATCGATCTCTACTCCGGGAGTTTGACATAAAGGGTTGTTGATTTTGAGACTGAGAGAATCAATCTTGGCAGAATCTTGATCAAAGAAGTGAGCGACTATTTTGACTTTCCCCCATCCCTTGAGTCCCTGATCATAATATGATCGGAGCTCCTTCAAAATACGCAGAGGAGAACCAAGAATTCCATCGGGATCGCTTCCCGGACCTGAAAAGAAATCAAAGATGTGAATTTCCCGGAAGCGTGGATCTTCTTCCGAAAGAAAGACAGGAATCCATTCACGGATATATAACTCAAAGACGTCAAGCTTCGAAAGGGTTCCCTCGTCGTAAGGTTTTTCATGAAATTCAGCTTTCGCCATATTTTCAAACCAAATCAAGTTCTTTTTGTAAAACGCTCAGCATTCTTGGAGAGACAGGATCGCATTTTGAAGTCTTAGGAAACGCATCATGGGTTCTTCCGTCTAACTCTCGACCAGTCTCACTCTTACGGACGCCTCCCCATTGTTTGAAGAAAAATGGAATCCTTGCCTTTTTGCATTGATCTCGAATGGAGCTTACCCATTCGCGTTTCATGGGGCGAGCCCCTGGGCCACTTTCCCCTCCCACTATGACCCAATGAATACCTTCGAGGTGAATTTGACCTAAATCTTCTAAAAGTGGCTCAATGGAAAGAAAGCTAACTGCAGACCGAGTTTTTCGGAGAAAATCTATTCTAGGAAGACCTTGGATCCGATTTTCCACGCTTACTCCCCACCAGATATGGGGAGCAATCGCCGCTTTACGGAGTTTACTTGCGAGTAAAGTAGCCATGCGGTCAGCCCGCTTGGTTAAAATTTGGTATGTATGCCAGTTTGCGGCAAGCATCACACGACAGATTTTTTCAATATAATCATCAGAAATGTTTTCGTGAAAAAGGTCGCTCATCGAATTCACAAAAATCTTTTTTGGTTTCGTCCAACGAATGGGATCTCCGAGTTTCTCAGAAACCAGCCGGAGATCGAAGCCGAATTCAAACGGGTGGCCTGGAACTCCACGGAAACGCTCGGCGAGCGTTTCCGCATAACAATGCTTACATCCGGGACTGATCTTAGTGCAACCACGCACCGGATTCCACGTTGCATCTGTCCATTCAATTTTAGAGTGATCAGCCATAAGATTAATTATACAGATGAATCATTATTGTCAATGTTCATAGGCTTGATTTCATTCTTCATTCATCATTTTTCGCCGTTTTTGACGAAAACTAAAATTATTTCACTTTATCTGCGAATCTTGTTTCAGATATACTGCGATTTTCTATTTCATTTCAGCTGATTTCACCTCGAAAACGCCTCGATTCGCACGTGAAGTGAAATGGCCCCGAAAACCGCCCTCACGAAACTCCCTTAAAATCAACAGGCTGCAAAAATCATTTCATTTAGCTTGCGAATAAAAGGGCAATTTATTTCACTTTCATGCACCAAACCATTTCATATATGATGCGACGCTACATTCTTAACTTAGCGGTGTTCACATCATGATACGGATCTGACGGGGCTCATCTCACTTGTGCTCCGAATCATCAAAAAACAAGAGAGCGATTGACTTTATTATTCAATTGTATATCATAATTATTATGAATGAGATTCACAGAATGAGGAATGTTTTTAGGTTTTTTTTAAACAAAAAAACTAATAAAATTAATTCCGTCTTAATGTTGGGTAAAATTGATAATAAAAATTATTTTCCAAAGAAACATTTTGATTCATCTGTTGAGTATTGGATGTCTAGAAAAAGATGTGACAGGCGCGCCGAAAGAATTTTGAAAATTGCAAACATAAAAGAAAGAGTAAAACAGAATTGGTCTAGATTTACAATTGAACTATCATTTTCTAGTTTATGGGCTTGGGTTCCAATTTATTTATCAGTAATATTTACCTTTTTTTTGGTTTCTATTTTTTTAAAAATAATTGACATATACTACGTGATTAACAATAAATTATATATTATATACTTTATTGTTTCTGTGTTATTAGTTGTAGGTACTTTTTTAGCTCCATTAATTTATTCGTGGGTTTTTGACTTGTTTTCTATTTCTTATCGATATCAATTGAGGATGGGTCTAATTCTTAAAGAATATGAGCTAAATGGGGTTAGTTCGTGGAAACTTAACGAGGGAATCGAGTTGCGAATGTTGTTCTTAAAGCAATTAAGAAGTTACTTTATTTCGTTAGCTTTAATTTTACCATTCGTCATAAATCTTATTAGAAGTTTATTAGGTGATTATAATGTTGTTGCGACCTTAGAAAGGATAACGAACATTTCTCCGATGAATTTTTTGTGTATTTATCTAATTTCTGCCATTGTCTATTTTTTTCGAATTTCATGTCCACTTTCCTGGGTGGAGCATGATCGAAAGCGTTCGATATTTTACAGTCAAGTCGTGAGCTGGGATCAGTTCAGTAGTTGATAGTTTTATTTAAAGAGGCGATGTAGGGGAGTAAAGGACACGAACACGTGCGGCGGTTTTTGCGCTGGGGTCGATCCGACATTTGACGTTTTTGAGATGCAATCTGTGTGATGACCTTAGATCTTATCGTTCAATCTATCAAATAGAAGAGAGTTTCACGCGGAATTGCGACTTCCCCCTCGATTTTTCAGAGTTGACGACTTTCTCTTGATCTCCCAAGGCATTAAAATGGAAGCCTCAAAATTATTGACAACGTGTCAACTAAAAATTAATTTTTTAGAGATGAAAACAATGACGGTAGCTCTTTTGAAGGCGCAATTTTCAAGTGTCATTGAGGGTCTTCGTAAAGGGGAAGGGGTCACAATTGAGTATGGCAGGAATCATCAGAAATTAGGGGTGATTATTCCGTTTGATCAGTACAAGCCCAAAAAGCGGAAAGTGGGGATTTTTGAGAGAAAGGCCTCTTATCGAATTGTAGGAGATTTTAAAATCGATACAGATGAAATGCTTGGGTTATGATTTATTTATTAGATACTCAAATATTATTATGGGTGTTGTTTGATTCCAAACGACTAACGCAAGGCGAATTAAAGATTTTAAATGATGAGTCAAATGAGATTGTTTGTAGTTCGATTTCTATTTTTGAAATTAGTTTAAAATATTCGATAGGAAAACTACAGTTTTTTCGGACAACTCCTGATAAGATTCCGGAGGCCTTAGTGAAGGCGGGGTATAAAATAAAAGAGGTTGGGGTCGATGTCTATTCAACCTTTTATCGTCTCCCAGTCGATATTCATAAAGATCCTTTCGATCGTCTTTTGGTATGGGAGGCGATTCAGAGTAATTACACCCTTTTGACACGGGACCAGGAGATCGAGAGGTATGAAAAGTACGGGCTCAAGGTAGGATAGAGCACTCTTTAGCGCTTAAAACAAAAAAACCTTAAATACATTGTCTCGCACACTCCCATCGCAAAGCGAAAATCCAAAAAGGTCAACCAAGACAAATCCAAAGACAGAATTTTACTTTTACAAAAGCGATTATCTGTAACTATTTTTTATAATGTATTTTCAAAAAATAGTTTTTATTTTGATGATCGCTCGTTTTTTAATGGCGCAGGAGAATCCGGAGGCGACTTTTCAATCTTTGAATCAAGCGTTGGAGCTCTCCCTTTTTCAGGATGAGAATTTGTGGGATGATGATGAGAGGGAGGTGGCGAAACGGACGGGGTGGCCGGAGGAGTCGAGGACCGATACGATTGCGAGTTATCGGCTCTATGCGAAGTCGACGGTTTCGGTGTTGGGAACACGTCCTTATTCTTTAGCATTATATACGGAGAGAGGGCTGGTGCAGCAACTTTCTTTTATGTTTTCGAATAAGGGAGATTTGGAGGAGGCAAAGCCGGAGGATGGAGCCAGAACGGGGGAAAAAAAACGGGAGATCGATCCGAAGGCGATCCGGATTTTAGATGCGGGAATTAAAAGGGATGTCGAGTTGATTTCGGCACGATTAATTCCGTTGCTTGGAGAGCCTCGGCATGACTCTTTTGGAGTGGGGTCACAAATGGAGCAAACCTCTCGATGGGATTGGAAGGGGCACACAATTTTATTGGCGGCTCCGATAAAGGAATATGCCTCGATCCGAATTTTACCGACCGAGGTGGCAGAGAATAATGGAAAGGTCTCTAAGATTCCGACCGATGAATTAAAACTTCTTCTGGTGAGCCGTGTGGAGAGACGAGAGAATGGAGATCGTATTGTCCAACAAATACCGATGGTCGATCAGGGACCGAAGGGGTATTGCGTCCCAGCGACGGTTGAGCGTCAGTTGCGGTATTTAGGGATTCCCTGTGATCTCTATTTATTAGCGATGAAGGGGGGGACGATCATGGGAGGAGGAACATCGGTGGGGGGAATGTTGGAGAGTATTCGCAGTCTCTGTTCGATTTACGGGAGAACGATTCAAAGCCCAGAGGCGGAGATCAATACAAAATTGATTTCAAAATATATTGATCAGGGATTGCCCTTTCTTTGGACCTGTTATGTGGATCGCAACCATGACAAACGAGTTTCAGAGCTTTCGAAAGAGCGTCAGGGGATCACCGATTGGGGGGTTTGGAAGGAGAGGATTGAAGTGAATCGCAAGAAAGATCTCCCTCAAAAAGATATGAATGCCGGGCATATGCGAATGATCATCGGTTATAATCCGGAGAGCAAGGAGGTCGCTATTTCAGACTCGTGGGGGGAGAGCTTTAAGGAACGTTGGATGACCTATGAAGAGGCGATGGCGATGACTCAGGGGGAGTTGATCGTGATTCAGTGGTAAGTTCTCCTCGCCTTTTTCGGAGGAAGACGTAAGTAGGAGAGATGACCCTTCCGGAACTTTCCATTCGTCGTCCAGTGATGGCCTGGATGTTGATGTTTGGGGTGATTGTATTTGGAGCGCTGGGGTTGAGTCGGTTAGGGGTTAGTTATTTGCCAGATTATGATTTTCCGACGCTTTCCGTAAATGTCTCTCGTGCGGGGGCGGCACCGGAGTTGATGGAGACGGAGATTGTGGATCGATTAGAGCGAGAATTAATTTCGTTAGAGCGATTAAAATCGATGACCTCGACGATGAAGCAGGGATCGGCCTCGATTGTTTTGGAGTTTGAGTTGGATCGGAATGTTGATTTGGCGCTGCAGGAGGTTCAATCAAAAATCTCGACCGTTCGGATGCCGTTGAATGTCGATCCTCCGACGATTTCAAAAAGTAATTCCGATGATCAACCGATTATGTGGATCGGATTTCAGAGTAGTCGGAGCACGGTTGAACTTGTGAAATATGTGGAGACCTCGTTGCGAGATGTTTTTCAACTTGTTTCGGGGGTAGGGGATATTCAAGTTTCGGCCCCGGGAACACGGATGTTTCGAGTGTGGCTCGATCCGCTGAAAATGAGGCAGTATGAATTGACGCCGCTCGATATTCGATCGGCTTTGGCGCAGGATCATTATGAGGTATCGGCCGGATATTTTGAAAATAGTGAGAAGGAGGTTAATATTCGGGTGATGGGGGAGGGGACCTCTGAGCAATCGATCGGGGAGATTCGTATTTTAAAACGGGGAGGGAAATCGATTTATGATTCGCACATTCGGATTGGGGATGTGGCACGAGTGGAGGATGGACTTTCGGATGTGAGACGGATTACGAGAGTGAATGGGGAGTATGGTTTGGGTTTGGGGATTAAGAAACAGCGGGGAACCAATGCGGTGGAGGTCTCTCGTGCGGTCAGGGCGAAGATGGTGGAGATTCAGAAGACCCTACCGGCGGATATTCAGATGGGGATTAATTTAGATACGACCGCCTTTATTAAGGAGTCGATCCATGAGACGGAGTTTACCTTAGTTTTATCGGTTTTAGTGACCGGATTGGTCTGTTTTCTGTTTTTAGGATCGTGGCGTTCGACGGTTAATATTTTGCTATCGATTCCGTTTTCGATTATGGGAAGTTTCCTCGTTTTTTATGGAATGGGATTCACTTTAAATTTATTCACTTTAATGGGGCTCTCGTTGGCGATTGGAATTGTCGTGGATGATTCGATCATGGTGTTAGAGAATATTGTTCGTCATTCCGAGATGGGGAAGTCACGACTTCAGGCGGCCCAGGATGGGGCAAAGGAGATTACCTTTGCGGCGGTGGCGGCCTCGATTTCTGTGATGGCGATTTTTATGCCGATTCTTTTTGTAGAAGGAGTGATTGGAAAGTTTTTATTTCAATTTGGAGTTGCGATTACGGCTTCCGTGGCGCTTTCACTGGTGGAGGCTTTAACCATTACACCGATGCGATGTTCCCAGTTTTTAGAGACAGGGAAGTCAAAGTCTCGTTTTGAATTGAAGTTAGATTCTTTATTTCAACGAATAACCGCGATTTATTCTCGTGGATTAATTTGGTCGCTTGAGCATCGGATTAAAGTGGTGTTCGTGAGTTTGTTATTTTTTGGAGCGAGCTTGATTGTGGTTCGTTTTATTAAAGGGGAGATTATTCCGGCGCAAGATCAGAGCGTGATATTGCTTCGTTTTCAATCCTCGATCGGTTCCTCGTTGAAGACAACGGAGTCGATTCTTTTGGAGGTTGAAAAAGAGGTAAAAACGTGGCCGGAGGTACGGCGAATTTTTGGATCGGTGGGAGGATTCAGTGGAGGGGATATTAATACCGGGATGTTGTTTTTGAGTTTAAAGCCGATGAATGAGCGGGAGATGAGTCAAATGGAGTTAATGAAAGTGGCGCGACAAAAACTATCAAAAATTCCGAATTTAAAAAAGCTCGTCGTGACCGACATCTCTTTGCGCGGTTTTTCTGCGAAGCGAGAGATGCCGGTGGAGTTCTCGATTCAGGGAGGGGATTGGAAAACTCTAGAGAGCTTATCGCAGCAGATGTTAAAAGAGTTGGAGGGGAGTGGGTTAACGGTGGATATGGATACCGACTATCGGAAGGGGCAGCCTGAGCTTCAGATTATTCCGGATCGAGAAAAGGCGGCAGCCTCTGGAGTGAGTGTTCAATCGATAGCGGATACTCTTGAAGTGGCGATGGCGGGATATCGAGTGGGGCGGGTCACGGCGGATGGAAGGCGTTATGATTTGAACCTTCGGTTTGAGGAGGGGAGTCGAAAGCGGGTGGAGGATCTTGATCAATTATTAGTTCGTACCGATTATGGAGAGTTGATTCCTTTGAGTCGTCTGGTCACGGTTCACTCAGAAACGACGACACAAACCCTTTCGCGGCGAAATCGGGAGCGGGCGATCTCGTTATCAGGGAATATTGCGCCGGGAAAATCGCAGTCGGCGGCTTTGGCGAAAGTGGAGGAGATTGGAAAGAGAATCGTTCCGGAGGGGTATCAACTGAAGCTCAGTGGTGTTTCGCAGACCTTTCGGGAGTCGTTTCGACAGGGAATTTTTATTTTAATTTTAGGGATCCTTGTTGCATACATGGTTTTGGCGGCGCAGTTTAACAGTTTTCTTCATCCGATCACCGTTCTTTTGGCTTTGCCCTTTAGTTTGAGTGGGGCCTTTATTGCATTGTGGGTCTCGGGTCAGAGTTTGAATCTTTATAGTATGATTGGATTGATTTTATTAATGGGGATTGTGAAGAAGAACTCGATTATGCTCGTGGAGTTTGCGAACCATCTCCGTCGAGAGGGGAAGGGGGCGCAACAAGCGATTATCGAGGCTTGTCAGATTCGTTTAAGACCGATTCTCATGACCTCGTTTGCGACGATAGCGGCGGCGATCCCCGCGGCCTTGGCATTGGGACCGGGGGCGGAGAGTCGAATTCCGATGTCGATGGTGATCATTGGGGGCGTTTCGCTTTCGACTTTTTTAACCTTGTTAGTCGTTCCCGCTTTTTACTCTTGGGTTTCGAGATGGGATAGGGAAAGCACTCCCGTTTAAAATAAGTTTAACTGAGGGAGGTTAGTTAGAGGAGGGGGATTGAAATCCTAAAGCAGTTCTCACGCAACGCCGCCACGCCGCAACGTCAGAAAGGGAGAGGATCGTGAGCTCTTTCCTATCGGCGCCTCCTTTGTCGGCTGCCGCCTCCTTTGTCGGCTGCCGCCTCCCGAGAATCTCTCCCGTTTTTTTGAAAAAAAGATTTTCAAAAAACGATCGAGTTTCTCTGGAGGGGATCGGTTTCACCTCTCCTCGGAAAGAGCTCACGATCCTTGTGGTGGGAAATGCTCAGATTGGTTTTAATGGAGCGCCGACTGGCTCCCCCGATCTGTATCGCATGGGCGTCAACTGAAGAGAAGAGAAAATACAATATTCACCGCAGAGTAAACGGAGGAAAACAGAGGTTATGATTGTTTTAAGTCGAAGAAAAAGGCGGCTATCTTTGCTTTCAAAAAATAGAGAATTGAATTTT
>CAMCYL010000086.1 GCA_945883905.1 Akkermansia muciniphila
ATACTGATTTAATCCATTCGCACTATAATCAGTTCTTTTTCCATTGCTCATGGTTAAAATCCGATTGCCGATTTCATCAAATTGATAGCTGGATTCATAGCCCGGAATGCTCTCCCCGGAGGATTTCTTCTTGTTGGCTCCGATGACCTCTCCCTTTGAATTATAAAAATAGTTCCATAGACTGCTATCCTCCAGCGTCGCTTGGGTTCGTTGATTGCGCTGATTATATTGATAGGTTCTTGAGATCGGATTTCCGACTAAAGATTGATTGGAAATCGAGCTTAGGCGTCCTGCACTGTCCAGTGTCCGTATCGTCGTTAAAACAGGGTTGTTCGCTTGTTTGAAGGTGGTGCGTTGCAATTGATCGCCGTTGGTCTGATAACTATAATTAACCAAAGCCCCCCGATGGGCGACGTTGGCGAGTCGCCCCGTTTGAGGATCATACCCGTAAACAGTGGAGAGTCCTCCGGCGGTCAGGCCGATTTTTCGTCCGAGGTCATCATATTGATAGTCGATCGATTGACCGCCCAAAAGACCTTCCGTGTAACTCAAAAGATCGGGGGCTCCCTGGGCTGTGGGGGTGATGGCAAGCGTTCCTGCCCCATCGACGATCGATTTAATTTGTCCATCTCGCGCATAGGAGAAGGTCACATCAGGAGTGGTGTCGGAGTAATCAATTCCGGTTCGTTCTCCCAAATTATTGTAACTATATTGAATCGAAACCCCCCGAGCCCAACTCTTGGTTTTAAGAAGTCCATTCGGAAAATAGCTTTTAGTCACGCTCCGTCCGAGCGAATCGGTTTTGGCAGTCTCCAATCCTGTGGCCTCGTCATAACTCCACGTGGTTAAATCTCCTTGGGCTTGATTTCCTATTGAGGGGGAGGAGCGGTAGGTCCACATCTTCGTTCTTTCTGCGTAAGAGTTGTACTCATAGTCCACGGGATAGTCGGCCTCACCAAAAACTCGGGTCAGATTTCCGCGTTCATTGTAAGAATATCGGATCACCCGTCCATCGGGATAGGTGACTTTCTTCGGTTTTCCGGCTCCAAATTCGGCGGTTCCATTGAACTCCGTCGTTGTCGTTTGATTGGCGCTATCGATTTGTTGAACGATTTGCCCTAAGTAATTATAGATCGATCTCGTGGAGTAGCCTTGGGGTGAGATCGTTTCGATCAATCGACCGAGTGAATCGTACCGATAGATCGTCGGCGTGGAGAGGCTGTTGGTCGATTCCTCCATGAGCAATCCGTTACGAGTCGTGCGGATTGCATCGAGTTGGGAGTCCGGGCGATGGACCCGTTCGGTGATCAGTTTTTGAGTTCGATCAATAGCGATAAATTGACGACTCTCCTTACCGAATTCATCAATAGTGACCTGTTCGTAAGGGGGAAGAAAAGAGGTCTGCGTAATCGTGGTCGCTGCCTGAGCGGAGCCCTCCTGAAGGTAGCGCTTGGTGATTCGATTAAGGATCCATTGCGAGCCATTTTTTTGATATTGAGCGATCGATTCCGTGAAACGATCCGTGGAGGCGGCAGTCAGTTTTCCATCGCCATTGAGATCGAACCCTTGTTGATGCACATTACCGAGAGCATCATATAAGATCAATTCCTCTGGTTGTCCCGGTCTAAGAATACGAGCGGGCCTTGCTTGCGCATTGTAAAAGGTTTGCTCATAGAGTGCGCTGGTACTACCAAAGGCCGGTTTGAGTTCTAAAATTTTCTGACCAAGTCGATTAATCGTCGTGGTTGAAAAACGGGGGGAGGTGGCAGAGCCCTCTCGAACACTTTGCCATTGGTTGCCTTGATTATCGACCCCTTTATCATAAAATTTTGAAACCTGCGTTGAGCCTGTAATCGATTGAGTCGATCCATCGAGATATTGGGTCGTGGTTTGAATTGAGCCATTGGGGAAGGCGATCTGTTGAGATCTTCCTCCGTCCAAGTAAGTGGTTGTGGTGGTGTAACCCTCCTCGGTTTGCGTGCGAATACGAGAGGCGAGATCGTAGGTCGTTGAGGAGTTTTGAGAGATCGATCCAGCGATCGTTGAGCGATTGATTTCTCGACCCAAAGAATCCTTGATCGTCACCGTCACTCGATCGGGCTGGGCAGGATAATTTCCTTTTGCAGGCACTCCTTTGAGTGTTGTTTTTGTGATATTCCCGAGCGAGTCATATTGATATTGAGTTTCGATACCGGTTTCATCGATCTCACTTTGGAGCTGTTGATAGAGCCAGACACGGGTATGAGTGACCCGTCCATTGACCCGTTCCATGACAATATTTCCGAAGTTATCGGCAATCAAATCTTTGTTTGTGATCGTCTCATAGCCGTTGGCGATACGAAGCTGTTCCTCTTCACGGACCTGGATCCCTTTTTCATTTCGGATCGTGGCTTTTCGCAGGGTTTGAAAAGGAACCCCGAGCGGCATTGCGACCGTTCCCTCGGTGACAAGCTCTCGCCAAGCTCCCCCACCGGAGTTTGCAAGAAAGACCTTTGCACTATCGTTCCAGGTTCCGTATTCGTACCAATAGGTTTTGAGAGTCCCATCGATATTTAACGTTTCTGCAACCCTTCCGACTAAGTAACCGGGAGGAGGATTCGTGACCGGGGTATCATGATCGTGATATTTATCAGAATAAGAACGAGTGCGCTCAAAAGTGTAAGAGGTAAATTCGCCGATTCCGTAGTAATGAAACTCGTTTTTGACGAGGGTGTTATAGGTAATTCCATTGGGGGCTTGATAGTTTTCATCATAAAGCTGCCAGCTTTTTTGACTGACCGTGATTCCGAGAATTTTTTCTCGTTCGAAATTGATATAATCGGGAACAAAAGATTTTGAAAAACCGTACTGAGTTTCCTTCGTGCGACAGTTCGAATCGTTGGCTTGATCATAGGTTGTCGGTGAATTTTTATAAGGAGAGTAGGTTTTAGATCGACGACCATAATAAGGAGCCCCCTCAGGAAAATACTCGTAACGCTCCCAGGAGCCATCAGGATAAGTAACCGCTTTCAGTTTTCGGAAATAATTCGTATCCGCAAGGTCTGTATTATAGACATAGGTGGTCGTTAACGCCGCCCCATCGGGATCTCGTACCGATTTAACAAGATATTCATCCTCCTGAGTATCTGTTTCATAATAGTCAGTCACTTTGGAAAGGACATTACCAATCGTTCCTTGAGAGATCGTAGTGGTGACCGTTCTGGCCTTCGTTGTAGGATTCACAATCTCTGCTTTTGTTTCAATTTTTACGCCTTCATTAACACTTAATGTCCACGTGTTGGTTGGAATATCTTGAATAAAAAGATTGGTGAAAAGTCGCCCCCCTTCAATTTCTGAAATGAGAAAGCGATTCGAGGTTGAAATATCTGGATTTTCAAAGCGCCAGATTTTAAATGGTTTTCCGATCGCTGAATAGAAAGCGCCATTTTTAGGGCCGGCCTGATCGGGCTTATAAAAGCGAACCTCATACTGGATTGGAGTGGTTGCGACGATATCAACAAAAGATTGAACTGTTTTTATCTGACGAAGAACCGCTCCTGAACGAATAATTTCGCTATTGGGGTCGGAGGCAGAGACCGTTGTTTCTAAGATTGCGGGGGAATAGAGAGGCGTGCCAATGTTTGTTTGATGAATCGCAATCGAGCCGATTTTAGAGCCGTTAGAGGCACTGCCTAAGGAGGAACTCCAATGAACACTTCTTAGACTCACCTCTCCTTTTCCTGGAGAGCCGCCCTGTTCAGGGGGAGCCAATCGAACCGTCCATGACCCGGTTCCTCCGGATTTGGGGGTGAAAGGACCATTTTCCTTTCCATCGACATAAAGCACATAACAAGAGGAAGAGGAGCCACTAACACCCACACTTGCCGTACAAGAAACAATATCAAACCAAGTACAGCCTGCGTTGACTGAAATTGAATAGTCTTTGTACGGTTTGAGTTTTGTTCTTCCCTCTCGATAATCGTTAAATTTTGGCACATTTGCAAATGTCGCTCCATTTAAATAAGCATACGCATAGTGATACCAGCCTGGAGGCGCCGGGCGATTCGTCGGGTTTGCCTCAGTAAAACTACTTGAAAAAGTCACTTCAATGGGAGGGCAAGAGGTACAGCTTGCCTGAGTATCGATCAGAGCCATTCCTAAAAAAAGAAGGAATAGAATCTTTATTAAATTTTTTTGAGAAAGTGAAAATGAGATTGAAAGTGAGAATGGTTTCATAAAAATAATAAGAATAATTTGAACTAAAAAGCTCCTAAATTGATTTCAAAAGTAGAGATCGAATCAAAAGCACAGTCTGTTTTAACTTTTAATACCGAAAAATACTTTTCAAAAGAAGGGGTGACTGTAATGAGGCTTTGATCTTCACTTATAATTTCATACTGAACTTTAAAAAATAATTCGGGATCTGGAATGAGTTTTTTATTGGGTCTTACCTTCAGCCTAACTCGTGAGGGTTCATCTTCTTTTTCAGAAGGAATTGAGCTCCATTTCACATCTAAATTACTTTCATTGGAATCTATTGAAACCTTCTTTCCATCCGTCAAATGCGTTGAAATAATCTTTGTTTTAGAGCCCTTTTTCCATGTGACTTTTATTGTTTTCGGTTTACGCTCTTCGCCCTTTTCCCAGCGAAGGGATTGGGTGGAGAGCGTTACATAATCGTAAACGGAAGGAATCGTTCCTTTTAAATAAATCACTTGCGGTTTTTCTCCATCATCCGTGGTGATGACAGCATGTTTTTCTTGAAGACCCGATTTGCCTTCGGTTTTAAAGATCAGGGAGAACTTGCCGGATTCATTGGGGGCGAAGGTGTTTTTATTAATTTTTGAGCGAGTACAATCGCAACAGGGACGAATTTGGGTAATCGTCACCAGTTTAGTGCCGGTGTTTTTGAAGGAGTAGTCGGCGACCCACTCGGTGAGGGAGGGATTGGGGGGGATCTCGACGGTGGGTGAGTCGAAGACTAAGGCGGAAAAGGCGGAGTTAACAGGGATGAACAGGATGGATAGGATGAGGAGGGAGGTTAATAAACTGAAAGGCTGTACAGTCACAAAGCGACTTTTGGCTGATCGGTTTAAACCCAACAGCCCATTAGTCCATCGGTCAATTAGCCTCAATCCGAGTGAGCTAACAGGCTTCACATCCGCCATAGTCCCGCAGTGCGGGACGACGGTGGAACAGGCTATCGGGCGATTATGCTTTTCCGTTTTCATCTTTAGTCCCCAATCGTGTAAATCTTGAGATTTGTGGCCACCGTGGGGGTCGGAGAGAGGACTTTGGTGGGATTGAGTCCTTGTTGGAACTCCGCGAGATTCGTGATTCCATCTCCGTCAAAATCGTTGATTCCATTTTGATTCAAATTTCCAAAATAAAGCTGTTCCCATCCATCGAGTATCCCATCTCCATCGTTGTCGATATTTGGGTAGTTTTTAGCAATCGCCTGAAAGGAGATGGATTGAATTCCCCCTTTGACCTCGCCTTTGAGCACTTGATCGATCGTCGATCCGAGTTTCCAATAAAAGGTCGCTTTCCCTGTGTTATCGGTATTGATCGTGAGGGTGGCTTGAGGGGTGCTCGAGTTGTTTGTGGTCGAGAAGGCTCCTGATCCAGACTTTGCAATCAATCGTATCGGAGAATTTATTTTCAAAACATTGGAGGCATCACGAACCTCAACGATAAGTGGTTGAGGAAGATATTGATTGGGTTGACCCACTTGTGAATCACCTGAAAGAAATGCAAACTTTAAGATCGCTCCATTATAATAATCGGTCGGATCGGTATTGTTTTGATACTCTTGGAGATTCGTACTTCCATCTCCGTCGAAATCCGCTGTTGGAGAAACGGCGTTTGATCCGAAGTATTGTTGCTCCCAAGAGTCCGGAAGCCCATCGCCATTGAGATCGTTATTCGTTGCCGATAAAATCGTAAATTCAACATTTTTCGACGAGGCTAGAACCTTAATTTTACTTTGAGCAGGAGCGGTCGTCGATTGAAAGTAGTACAGAAAAGCATAACCTTGGAGATTTGTGGTCGCCATTTTTTGTTCACTCTTCACAGCGGAAGGGACATTTGAATCTGAAAGTAATCCCCCTCCTTGCGTCACTTCATAAAAAAGAGGAGCGTAAGAATAAGGTTCTTGAGAGGCATTTAACAGTCGAACGACGAGCGGTTGTGGAGCATATTGACCGGGAGTTCCTGTTTGATTATTGCCACTATGGATCGTAAGTAAGACAGCCGCATTATAAAAATCCCACGGATTTGTTCCGTTGATGTATTCCTGTAAATTCGTTATTTTATCGCCATCATAATCGAGAACTCCATCAGCGACTAAGGGCTTTAAGAAGTTAGCGACTTCATAATCGTCGGGCATTCCATCGCCATCGGTGTCACGAGATTTAGGGTTCGTTCCATTTTTCATTTCTAAAAAATTGGTTAAGCCATCCCCATCCTCATCCATTTCTGAATAAGAATTTAAATTTCCAAAATTTTGCGTTTCCCAAGCATCATCGAGTCCATCCCCATCGGTGTCATTAATCAAAGGGACGGTAAAACTAAAGAGCGACTTGACCTGACCGATCGTGGCGGGAGCGAGATTTTCATCATCTAAGAGACTCTCGGTCCAAGGATAACTTGAAGCGACTTGGATTTGAATGAGACGATCATAAAAAGGGGCAGCAACCGTCTTGAGTTGTCCTAGATTAATGGCAGTTGCATGGAGATCATCAGGAGTGGTTTTCCACGAGATCACCATCGTCCTTATTTTTTCGCCAGCGCCCCCGTTAAGACGAGCCTCCATTTCCCGATAGGCGGCAAGGGCAATATTTTTTACCTGACCTTGAGTCGCTAAAGCGGTATCCTCCTTGGGTTGCCCATTTAAAATCCCTTGTGTTTGCCACCATGGGGCAGAGACTTGGGATTGAAGCTCGACTTCTCCCCAGAGCAAAAGAAGACCCCATACGGACCAGATCTTAAGTCTTTGAAGTACTCTTTGAGAGGATAATGATGAAAAATAATTTTTCATATCCAACTTAAGGCAGGACAAATCCTAAATTATATTTCCGATTAAAATAACGATAAACCTCGAGTCCATCTCCCGTATCGGGATTATGCTGACCACTGTAAATGAGGTATTCGGCCATATCGCCACTCATCGCAAAATTTAGATTCTTTGTCGAAAATGAGAATGCAAGTGGCGAAGACGTTCCTCGATTTATTTTTAAATAACCAGTTGAACTAAATTGATAAATCAAAAGTTGCCATTGTGCTAGTATCTTTCCGGTAGGCGTACCAATCCAACTTCCGCCAGCACCGTCAATGCCTGTATAGAAATAGTTAATATCCGTTAAATCGTAACTGGCTCGCGGTTGAAAACTTGGCGCATTAGCATAAGGAGTTCCTGTCGTTGATTTTAATAATACATAAATTATCGAAGTGGATGGAATATTAATGTTATCGACCTTCATGTAATCACTACTCCCATTCGTTGATCTCCATACAGGCTTTCCATTCACCCCATCTGCGACCCATTTTGGTTTATAAATTGCATTTAAAACAGTCGCATGACGGTTATTTCCAGATAAATCCTCTAAGCTTAAAACATCATCAACCCCTGATTGAGAACAAAGAACAGTTCGACTTAAATCCGTGTAGGCATTTGAGCCACTATAATGCGCCCAAATATTTGTTTGAGGCGGTTTTGCTAAAGGACTGAGTAAGCCTAATAGATACTTTGCATCTAAATATTGGCGAACGACGAAGCCATCGCCAAAATCATAATCGAGCTCTCGGTTATAAAGTAGAACTTCGCAAATCTCTAAAGCAGCCCAATTTTTAGCATTGCCTGAACCCAATGAAATAAAAGCGGGATTCACGGCAGATCCTCCTCCGTTTACAATCGCCTGTAATCCCTCTTTAATCGAGCTTGAATTGGATTTTAAAAGTGTCGAAATCATTAAATAACGACTCGAAACCGGTTTCACTATTTGGGCTCCTGAAACTCCGTTTTTAACGATTAAGTTTGTATTATTTATTTGCAACTTCATCCCCTCTCCAGAGTCGGATAAAGAGATCATATCCTGAGTACTTGAAGCAGAGGGATTTATTTTGACCACGACCGTCATCCAAACGGGTTGAGTCGCAGTAAAGGTCGATTTAATTAGCTCATCATCAATTCCATCAAATCGAATCGCGGGTTTTTCATTCAGCGCTCCTTGAAGATAAAGAGGTCTTTTCCCTGTTGTCGTTTGAAGTAAATGCATATTATTGCCTGAAAGATCTCTCAAGGCAGCACACGTATCTTGTGATGTCAGAGTGCATTTTACGGTCATCAAATCATCTTTATAAGCCTCTCCCGCATGATACCAACCGACAAGCCCTGTAATCGGCGGCAATGTCGGTGCTGTGGGAGGAGTGT
Source organism: Akkermansia muciniphila (assembly GCA_945883905.1). Taxonomy (GTDB): domain Bacteria; phylum Verrucomicrobiota; class Verrucomicrobiia; order Methylacidiphilales; family CAMAQI01; genus CAMAQI01. Next base: position 8,411 of record CAMCYL010000086.1, read on the forward strand.
TTGCCACAATCGGACTCAATCCCTGTTGATACTCTTGAAGATTGGTGAGCCCGTCATTATCTGAATCTTGAGTCGCCGTTGCATTTAAATTGCCAAAATATTGCATCTCCCAAAAATCAGAAAGCCCATCATTATCGGTATCCACCAAAGGCGAGATACTTGTCACCGGTTGAAATTGACCCATTCCAATATCCCCTGCAGGAACGATCTTCATTTTTGATTGAACATCAATCACACCCGTCTGGGAGAAGGCAGTTTTCACATCGATGGACAGGATAAACAGGATAGCGAGAAAAAAGGCTAATCGGTTTAAGAGGAAGAATGATGAGTTAGTTTTCATAGATTTTGTAGAGTTGAGGGTTGGGAAAGGCAGAGGTTAACCGCCAAGGTAAAGACAAAGAGCGCCAAGGAAATGCGGAATAGCGGGGCAGTTTAACCGCAGAGGGCGCTGAGGAACGCAGAGGAAAGGCATTTAAAACCGTTTTTAACCACAAAAGGTTCGGGAACCAAAAATGTGGTCTTCGCTGGAAGCGGTTAAAAATTGCCTTTAAACCTCTGCGGAACTCGGCATCCTTTGCGGTGAAAAATGGATTTAAGCTATTAGGCTTTATTGTTTGCATAACCTTAGTTCCCACTCCAAGTAACGGTTCCATTGGCTCGGAGAATTAGATTTTTTGTGCCCGGTTGAACGAGAACGCCGGTATATGTCCCCGGGGCCATCTGGATGGTGTCGCCAGTGATCGTTGCTCCGACGGCACCAAGGACGGTTTTTTTCGGTCCGAGGTCATCGACGATCGAAGCGAGCCACCCTTTATAGGTATCACTCCCTTGATTCACATCGGCAAAGATCGTTCCATTCTTACTCACGGGATCGTTGGGATTGGTGTTTCGGACCGATTCCTGAAGATTGGTCAATCCATCGCCATCGAGATCGGCGGTCGGATTGGCGGCGGTCAGATTACCAAAGTATTGCTGTTCCCAAACATCACTGAGTCCATCCCCATCAGAGTCGAGCCATGGGATTAAACCGATCGGCTGAATATTACTCGTGCTCAAGGTATCGAGGTAGGTATCGGCGCCGGTGCTGGCACTGACTCGAACGAAGGAGAAACT
>CAMCYL010000087.1 GCA_945883905.1 Akkermansia muciniphila
CCAGTGGATAATTCAGCGGGAGCCGCTTATCTTTCCCTCGTGACGACCGCGACAAGAACAAATGCCGATGCCCAAGGAAGAGATCTGAGAGAGCAAAGCGCGATTAAACGAATCGTTGCGAAGACTCCTGAGGTTTTTACCTATGATAATGATGGGAACGTCCTCAGCGACGGACGTTGGAACTATACGTGGGACGGGGAAAATCGCATGATTCGACAAGAAACCATTTCATCAACCCCAACAAGCGAAAAGCGTCGACTCGATTTCGTTTACGATTCACAATCGAGAAGAGTTTCTAAAAAATCCTATACATGGAACGGAACGGCTTGGGCACTTCAAGATTCGAGGCGCTTTCTTTATGATCAGTTTAATCTTCTCGCTGAACTTGATGATAGTGGAGCCGTGATTAATTCTTACGCTTGGGGAACCGATCTCTCAGGATCGATGTACGGCGCCGGAGGGGTCGGGGGATTACTTGTTGTAAACGGCAACAATCAGAACTATTTTCCAAGTTTCGATGGAAATGGAAATGTTTTAGCTTATGTGAATCAGACGGGATCGGTGACATGTCAAATGGAGTACGGACCGTTTGGCGAACTGCTACGCGCTACAGGCTCGATGCCATCTGCTTTCGGCTTTAGTACGAAATATAGAGATTCAGAGACGGGACTGAATTATTACGGGTATCGGTATTACAATTCCAATTTAGGAAGATGGCTGGGGAGGGATCCGATTGGGGAAGAAGGGGGATTGAATTTATTTGGGATGGTGGGGAATAATGGGGTTAATAAATGGGATTATTTAGGGTTAATAGTAAATCCTTATAAAGAACTTGTTTTGCTTGTTGCGGGCAGTTATGGAAACGACCATCTTGGGAAAATGGGAATCGAATACTATTGGAGTCGAAGAAAAGGTACTTTAAAGTTAACGTATGATGAGGTTAAGAGTATAGATTTTGGCGGTATTTCTATTAACGCACTTCTTCATTCTAAAGTAGATTCAGCCATAAGAAAAGTGCAAGCTCAAGGGGTATCTACAGATGGCATTATAGATGATTCTGCTTTATATACTACAGGCGCAGGAAATGGTAATAATCTTCTTGGTAATTTTTACGTTAGTATGAGTGGAAGTGTAAAGTGCGATTCTAAGGGTGGATGGAAGGTAACTGGAACATTTAAAATTACAGATCACTACGATTTTGATATTCGGATAAAAAATTTAATTTACGAAATAGATCGTTCCAGAAGAGGAGAATTAAAAACTATTTTAGCTAATTTTTTAATTCCTGGAGATCAATATGACATCGAATCAAATGAAATACCATTTACTCAAACGGGTGAAGATGAAAGCGCAAAGTGGTAATTTATGAAGTATATCTATATAACTATCTCGATTTTAGTTTTAGTTACAATATTAATTTTTACGGTTCGATTTAAAAAAGAGACCTTTAAAGAGGTCTTTGATGTAAATCTTCCCTATGGATTGAAACTTATTAATGAAAAAACACATTATCCCAGTCCAGATCTAAGTATGTATTATTATTGGGGTAAATTTGAAGGATCTAAAGAAGCATTTTTTGAATTAATTGAAGTATTGAATTTATCTAAATCAGAGTCGTCAGGGCAATTTTTTATTCCGACAATGCAATCTCCTAAATATACTTGGTGGGATCCACCCAAAGAGGATACTGATATTAATGAGAATACATATTATAAATATGAACCATATTTTAAAGAAAATAGTTTAATTGGGAAAACGATTGCGAAGTATCACGAAGGGATTATTTATCTATTTTGGTGCGGATACTGACCGTGAATGGACTATCGGTAGAGAGACAATACTCGGTGTCATGATGTCTTTTGTCCCGAAATGAGATTGACTTGAGGGTGATGGATTGGTATGAAGTGGAGATGCCAAGGAGTTTGCGTGTTGAATATCCTCCTTCGTTATAACTTTCTCCTTCGTTCCGCACTGCGGGACTATGGCGAACAAGTCGGCGGACAAGTTGTTGGGGCGATGTATCCTCCTTCGCTTTTGCTACTGCGGACTTGCCACGTGATCAAACGAGGGAATGTGCGTGGAGAGATTTATTGACGGTGTCCGATTATATTCATTTAAATTTTGCGCGATCCTTTATTACCAAGACGATGGAGGAATTGGTCGCGAATGCTGAGACGAGTGTGGGGTGTTACGTGAGAGGAAAATTTCCGGAGTGGATGGAGTGGAGGAAGATGATGGGGAGTCTTGGGCAAGAAGAGATAAAGGCAAAAAATCGACAGATATTCTATTGGCATTTGGAGACAAAATCCAAAGACTTAATGAAAGAGGAAAGAGAGTGGGAGAAATTTCGTCGCAGTTGGTGTTGGGGAAGTGAGAAGCTTGTAGCGGTGTTCGTGTCATGATGTCTTTTGTCCCGAAATGAGATTGACTTGATCATCCGAATCCGTGTCATGACCTTATTTCTTATCTTTACAAGATAAGGAGGAGAGGATAGAACATCTGGATGGGAAGAAGTTTAAGAGTTGAATACGTAGGAGCGATGTATCCTGTCAGAAAAATCCGTGTCATGACCTTATTTCTTATTTATTTTTAATTGTCGTTGAATTCTTATTTCTACTTCTAAAGAGAGAATTATTCTCTGCATTGCCTTCAATAAGCACGGATTACTTTAATTTTCTTGAGATCCCCCTCCCCTAATCCGGCCTCGGCACAGGAGTTGAGATGTCGTGCCTGATCGCCGACGGGATTGACTTTAAATATTTTTCGTCCCTTTTGGATTTGCTCTAAAACAAGAGTATCGATCGCAACAGGATCTTGTCCCATCATGAGAAAACCAAGGGGCTTTGCAAAATGAGGAGTAAAAATCGGTCCTCCCGCAAATTGTGCCACCATTCCATCCATCACATGAAGCACAACTTTTTTACGAAATAGATCCCGATCTAAAATCTCCGCAATCGCAGGATCCCCCGCATTACTTAAATTGGTAAAACGTCGCGTATTATCAACGCTTGAAATCGCCAGTGAACTATTACACCCCCAAATCCCCAATGTATCGTGATCCATAAAACTGGCGAGATTGACTATTTTTTGGCATCGCTTCGTCATGAGTGTGGTAAAATAGGACTTATTACTCATCTGATCCTCGACTCCTACTCCCTCCTCCTCCTTTTGATTAGCAGCCTTTTCTGCCAGTTTTAAAAGATCCTCTTTTTTAATCACTTTTCTAAAGAGAAGATCCCCCCAAATCAAACGACCGAGATACTCATTCACATAAAAGAGTTCTTCACTAAAACCGGCCCCCGGAATGATCGACTCTAATCGATAGCGTTTATTTTCACTCAATCGATATCCCGATCGCTGCATCTCCTCCTGATACTTATCCCAAACAATAACCTCTTTCACTCCCGCTTGGAGAAGTCCTAAAGTGATTTCATCCACAAGCGAGGGACGACTGGCAATCACAGATCCTCCTGAGGTATTTATTTTTAAACCGACGGTCTCCCCCTGTTTAATGCCGAGAGATCTCCACGCATAGAGAACCTCCTTCTCTCCTGTCCACTGAAGTAACATTCTATTGAAAAGAGCTCTCATCTCCTCGTCATTGACACGAAACGCGGTGACCCACCCCGGACGCTCAGAGACAAGAACGATTCCTTTTTTAGGAATAACCGTCTCGCACTCCATTGTTTCGATTGAAAAAAGGAGTAAAAAAAGAATTAAAATAATTTTTAGAATTCGCATCGCGATCGTTATGACTCCAATGAGATCCGTTCAAGATGACCAATCGGATGCTTTAAAAACCGCTCCGCCAAAACTTGAAATCGAGGGGAGAAATCGGTCACATAAATCTGAGTTTTTCCCAACGCTTGACTCTGATTTAAAAGGTCATGGCTCCGTAAGGTTTTCTCAAGTGCGATCGCCATATTTTCAGCAGAATCGACAAGTTTAATTTGATCTTGAACAAGGCTCAAAATTCGAGGCTTCAACAACGGATAATGGGTGCAGCCTAAAACTAAGGTATCGATCTGCTCCTCAATCATTCTATTTAAATACTCCTTTAAAATCATATCCGTAGCGGGGTGATCCAACCAATCCTCCTCGACCAACGGAACTAAGAGAGGGGTCGCTAACGCCTGAATCTTCAAGGTCGGTTCGGCCTGTAATAAAGCCTTCTGATAGGCTTGACTCTGAATCGTACCCACCGTTCCAATAATTCCAATCTTCCCTCCTCGTGTCGCCTCAAGAGCGGCTCCCACTCCAGGCTCTATGACTCCCAATAACGGGATCGTAAATAACTCTCTTAATCGATCCAAGCTGTAGGCAGTCGCCGTGTTACACGCAACCACAACTGCCTTCACCTTTTTTTTAACTAAAAAACGAGTGATCTCAATGGCGTACTCTTGAATCGTTTCCGGAGATTTATTTCCATAAGGAACTCGTGCGGTATCTCCCAGATAAATAATCGATTCATGAGGAAGTCGATCCTGGATCTCCTTCACCACGGTTAACCCTCCTACTCCTGAATCAAATACTCCGATCGGAAGCTCTTCACTCACGGTTTGACCTCCGAAGGGGGAGTATTGGTCTGCACCTCAATCGGACGAATACTCACTTCCGGAACTCGAGTGGGTGAAGTGTTTTGCATGTAAATCTCAACCTCAGGATTTTGCGGAGAAATTTCTGAATCCTCGCTGGCCTCCGATCTTGGTTTCATCGGAGGAGCCGATTCTTGAGGAGGAGGCTCCACTCGTTTTTCAAGGGTCGGTTGTAATGTCGAAATCTCCCCACTGGAATGAGTTTGATTTAATGAATTGACCTCAGGATTGAGTCTAAAGGGTTTTTCATACAAGTTAGTTGAGGCGGGTCTATTCGTCATGAAAAAGAGATTCGATCCTTGAAGAACTGAATTCGTGCTAAACTCTGGCTTTGATAGCGGAGGAAGTTCAAGCACCCGATTTGTCGTCACGATCGACACTGCATTCGTACTCTTCACCGGCGGAGGAAGCGTCTGCGAAAGATTGGTCGAAGAATTAACAGAAACTTGATTTGTAGATTGAACTTTCTTCAGGGAACTATTCGTCGATGAAGTCACAACCATAGGCGGAATGATCGGCACTGGCTTTTCTGGAACTCTTCTGCGATTAAAATAGTTTTCAATTCCATTGGCGATCTTCTCTGCCAACGACTGCCGATACTCCGGTGAGCTGATCCGAGAGGATTCCGTACGATTCGATAAAAAACCGCCCTCCACCAATACACCCGGCAAACGATTTTCCTTTAAGACCACAAAACGAGCTCTCTTGACGCCACGATCAGCCTCTTCATCGTTCGGATTTAATTTTATAATCTCTTGATGAATCGAGGTCGCTAAAAAGATATTAAAAACATCAAAGCGATTTCCTGGCATCGTAATCGAATCTCGTTTGAAAATGCGCCCCTCATACTCTGTCGAACTCGCTCCGAGGGCAGGGAAACAGTAGGTTTCAATGCCACGTGCACTTCCCGAAGCATCATTATAATGAAGGCTCACAAAAATATAACCCGGATATCGAGCCGCAATCGTAGCCCGTTGCTCCAGTTCAATAAAAACATCCTTGCGGCGTGTCATTACCGTTGAAATTCCGCGCGATTTAAGAACTTTCTCAAGTCGAAAACCGGTATCTAAAGCCATATCCTTCTCCCGAATTCCCTTACGACTGACCGCGCCTCGATCCTCTCCTCCGTGTCCGGGATCAATAACCACTCCTCTTACTTCACTCTGCATCGTCAAATTTGAAGGACGTAAAATCGGATCAAAAAACTTCGAGACATCTTTGCGAGAAATCAACCAATCTTGATCGTTTTGAACAATATTATAAGTAGACCAAATTCGTGCTCCATTTAAAAAACAGTTACGACTCCCTTTTCGAAGTTTTAATTTATAGTCAGCACTTTTTAACGTGATCTCCTCTTGATCTAAGGAGCTCTCCGGATAATTAAATTTATAAAACTTACAGAAGGAACGCAACGTCACGTACTCCCCTCGCTCATACTTAACGATTTCCCAATCGGAACGGAGAAATCCGGACCCTAAAAGAAAAAGGCAGCACAAAATTCGAAAAAATGAGATAAAAAAGTTCATCGAGATGACATGCTCCTTTTTAACGGGAGCACACGATTATCTAAGAGACGTGTTTTCCCAACCCAAGCCGCAACACAAAGTCGCCCTTGAGATTTCTCAACATAATCAAGTTTGATCCCCTGAATCTTTGAAAGGGTTTTTATCAACCACGCTTTGCTATTCACTTTCCCCACCGCCACTTGGAGCAATAACGGAATCGCCAATGCTCGATCTCGTTCTTGTCCTGAAAGATAAACATTGCGCGAGCTCAAGGCCAAACCGTCACGATCCCGAACAATTTCAACCGGTTCAATTTGAACCGGAATATTTAAATCCCGCACCACTCGTTGAATCACCTCTACCTGCTGCGCATCTTTCCAACCAAAAAAGGCTCGATCCGGTTGAACTTGATTCAATAGCTTTGTAACCACCGTCGCCACGCCTCGAAAATGAGTCGGACGGCCCCCCCCACATCGACCCTTTGAAAGCTCCTCCTCAAACACCCACGTCGAAGCCCCCGAAAGATAGAGGTTCTGAGGACGATAAACCAAATCCACCTGATTTTTCTGACAAAGCACTCGATCCTTGGACCAAGGTCGAGGATAACGAAGATAATCCTCCTCTGGCCCAAACTGCGTAGGATTCACATAAATACTCACAACCACACGATCACAGCGTTTACGAGCCTCTTCAACGAGTCGAAGATGTCCTTGATGCAGCGCTCCCATCGTCGGAACAAAACCAACCGTCTCTCCGTTGGATTTCCACCTTTGAACCTGCGCTCGAAGCGCTTTTTCTGTTGCGACAACCTTCACGTACTTTTTTTCACTCTTTTATTGCCGGCCTCCCCTCTGACTTGAAGGTCAAACCGTCCCCTTGTTTTAGTGAGTGATTTCAAAAACTCCACTCAAAAGTCCTGTTTTTCTGTTGCCACAAGATCCAAGCTCTTCCATCGTTCCCGACCGGCTATGATCGCTCCTCGTGAACAACTCTCCTCGGTGCTCGCCTTAGAGGTCGAAAAGCTCTTTTCGATCGATGGCGTCATGTCCGAAGCGAAAAAGTTTGAATATCGGGAATCTCAACAACGAATGGCTGTCGCCGTCGCCGAATCCCTCGAAAATAAGCACGCCCTCATTGTCGAGGCTGGAACCGGAGTCGGTAAAAGCCTCGGTTATCTCATCCCCTCTATCCTTTACGCCCGACGTCAGAATAAAAAAGCCGTGATCTCCACGCATACGATTAATCTCCAAGAACAACTGCTTCATAAAGATATTCCTCTCGCCCGCAAAATCCTCAAAGAGGATTTCTCCGCCGTTATTTTAAAAGGACGACAAAACTATCTCTGCCCTCGTCGCCTGGAACGCGCAATGAGAAATCCCGGCGATCTCTTTCTTAAAACAGAGGCCGAAGAACTAAAACGAATCTGGGAATGGTCCAAACAAACGAAAGATGGCACTCTCTCCGATTTCCGCCTTCCTCCCGATCCCAAGGTCTGGCACCAAGTCTGCAGCGAGGCCCATGTCTGTACGGCACGAACCTGCGGCAACAACTCCCATTGTTTTTTCCAAAATGCCCGCCTTCAAGCCCAACTCGCTCCCGTGGTCATCGTCAATCACTCTCTTTTCTTCTCACTCGTCGGCGGCTTTGATCCAGAAGATCCGATCGAGGAAAAAGGATATCTGTTTGCTAATGATTTCGTTATTTTCGATGAAGCCCATACCCTCGAAAATGTCGCCTCAAAGCACCTCGGATTTACACTCTCTAAAAATGGTATTCGTGGTCTCTTACAACGACTTTTCCATCCCAAAAATCAAAAGGGAATCCTCCAAATGCTTCGACAAAGTGATTCGATCCGAACCGCCGTTGCGTTGATGGATCAATTTGAACTGTTTTTTGGCGGAATCGAAAATCAGGTCGAGTTCAAGAAATCAAACGAAATTCGAATCCGTAAACCGGATCTCGTCGAGGATTCCGTCGCACTCCCCCTTGTTAAACTCCATCGACAACTTCTCGATCTCGCAGAAGAACAAGAGGATGAAAGCCTCAAAATGGAGCTTCAAGATTACGCCAGACGTCTGGAAGCGATTAAACTAGAAATCACCGACTTTCTGACACAAGGGGATGAAGGGATGGTTTATTGGGTCGAAAAAACAGGAAAGGCCGGACAGGATCTTCAACTTTGCGCCGCCCCAATCGATGTCGCTCCTCGACTTGAAAAGATTCTCTTTCGGAATGAACAAACGGCGATCTTTACGAGTGCTACGCTCTCGGTCGGTAAAGGACTCACTTATTTTCAGAATCGGGTCGGTGGAACCGGGACCCCCTCGCTTCAACTCTCCTCTCCTTTCAACTACGCAAAACAGATGACCGTTTACGTTCCTCAATCGATTCCCGATCCCACTCAAACCTTTGATTACGAAAATGCTCTCGCACGCTGGATCAAACATTTTACAGAGATGACAGGAGGAAAAGCCCTCGTTCTTTTTACAAGCTATAAAACCTTAAAAAGTCTCACGGAGAAACTCCGTCCTTACTTTATTCAAAAACGAATTCAACTCTTCTCTCAAGCCGATCCGATCCCCCGTCACCAACTTCTTCAAGACTTCAGAGAAAATATCGACTCGGTTCTCTTGGGAACCGAAAGCTTCTGGCAGGGAGTCGATGTCCCCGGCGAATCCCTCAGCAACGTCATCATTACTCGGCTGCCCTTTCAAGTTCCAGACCATCCTTTAATCGAAGCGAAACTAGAACATATTCGCTCCCGTGGCGGCGATCCCTTCCGCGAATATTCTCTCCCCGAAGCAATCCTCAAATTCCGTCAAGGCATTGGGCGACTCATTCGCTCTCAATCCGATACCGGAATCGTTGCGATTCTCGATAATCGAATCATTACCAAACCGTACGGAAAGTCTTTCCTTGCCATTCTCCCCGATTGTCCGGTCAAAATCTTGGAGTAATCTAAACCTTTACTTTAAGCCGGATCTTGCAATAGAAAGATCACGATACCAATCAGTAGTGTCCAGCTAAAACAAAAAAAGCTTAAATACATTATCTCGCGCAACGACGCTACGCCGCAACGTTCAATCCCTCCCCCCCCTTCGTTCTGACCACGGCTCTTGCGAGCCTCCTCCCTATTTTTAAAATGTTCTCGAAAACGAGCTTTCGATCCCTTTTTAAAAACAAGGATCTATCGCTTACGCTTTTACTGATCAGATCGGGGGATAGAGGACAAACTGAAGAGCAATCCCTTGCCTTGGAGCGAGGCGAGAGAGAGGAGGCTATCCGTTGTGATAACCGACGAACGATCAACAAAGCTCCAAGGCAAGGGAGGCTCTTCCCAGA
>CAMCYL010000088.1 GCA_945883905.1 Akkermansia muciniphila
GGCAGCCGACAAAGGAGGCGCCGATAGGAAAGAGCTCACGATCCTCTCCCTTTCTGACGTTGCGGCGTGGCGGCGTCGCGTGAGAACTGCTTTCGAATTTCAATCCCCCTCTTCGATTTTCCCTCTCAAATCCAAAGTTGTTTTGGACGGTAGTGACTGTCTCACGCTCGTGTCAAAAATAAAAAATATGAACCCCATTTCTTACATTAGGGATTAAAAAATGAGTCCGCAAAAATATCCGTAGAATTCCCTGTCTCCGTACTCGACTCCTACTTTCCTCGACTTGTTCTTGGTTAAAAAATATTATGGTTCCTTCCCTTTTTCAGGGGAACTCAAACAGGATTCTCTAATGAAGGCAGGCCCAGGCGCATTGAATGGGGCTCCCTGTTATTCTTCTTGCTGTTTGCCGAACTATTTTTAGAAAATGAGTCATGCATCACTTCCATCTCAAAAACGGTTCCCTTCAAGTCGAAGGTCTCTCAGTCTCCTCCCTCGCTCAAAAGCACGGGACTCCGCTTTATATCTATTCACAAACAACACTCGAGAACCATTTTGATCGCCTCGATCAAGCCCTTGCTCCTTTGGATCATGTGATCTGTTTTGCGACAAAATCAAATTGTAACCTCAGTGTTCTCCGTACGTTCGCAAAAAAAGGGAGTGGATTTGATGTCACCAGTGCTGGCGAGCTTTATCGCGTTCTCAAAGCTGGGGCCGATCCCCAAAAAATTTCCTTTGTCGGCGTCGGCAAAACAGAGGCCGAAATCGCCTACGGACTTAAGTCCAATGTTTACACCTTCATCGTCGAAAGTGAACCGGAGCTTCATCAGATCAATGCCATTGCGAAAAAATTAAAAAAACGGGCCCCCATCGCCTTTCGCGTCAATCCCAACGTCGATGCGAAAACGCACGCTAAAATCACCACCGGTACCTACGCCAATAAATTCGGAATTGCCTTCGAGGAAATTGAACCTCTCTACGCCCGTGCCTCCAAACTCTCAAACATTGAAATTCGCGGCGTTCAAATGCATATCGGATCTCAAATTACCGATGTGAAACCGTTTGTTCTTGCTGTTAAAAAAATGATTCCTCTTGTTCAAACCTTGAAGTCAAAATACGGAATCCAATTCTTCGATATCGGTGGCGGAATGGGAATTATCTACAAAGAGGCCCTCGCCAGCGGAACACCTCAGTGGTGGAAGAAAAATAAAAAGGTACTTCACCCCGCTCTCTACGCAAAAGAACTCCTCCCTCTATTAAAACCCCTCGGACTTCGCATCGTCGTTGAACCCGGACGCTACATGGTCGGAAACGCCGGAATTCTCATCGCAGAAACACTTTATATTAAAAAAACCGGAAAGAAAAACTTTGTCATTGTCGATACCGCGATGACGGAATTAATTCGTCCTACTCTCTACGAAAGCTATCACGAAATCGTTCCTGTCAATAAAATCACGGGAAAAGAGATCTCCTCCGATGTCGTCGGTCCCGTTTGTGAGTCCGGCGATTACTTCGCCAAAGACCGAATGCTGGCCCCTTACAAAAAAGGAGATCTCATGGCTCTCATGAGCGCAGGGGCTTACGGCTTTGTCATGGCCTCCAACTACAATGCCCGACCTCGACCTGCTGAAATCCTCGTCAAGGGCAAAAAAGCAATCGTTGCCCGTAAACGGGAAACGATCCAAGATCTCCTTCGTGGCGAGGTTTAATCATTAGACCCCTCAGAAAATCCCATGAAAAATAAATTTCCTTCCGTCACCATCCAAGTCCCTGCCACAACCGCTAACCTCGGCCCTGGATTTGATTCCTTGGGAGTCGCACTCTCACTCTATAATCGAATCACGGTTTCAAAATCGGATAAAACCGAATCTTTCTCAATGGCAGAGGAGGCCGCTAAACTCTTCTTTAAAAGTGCGAAGCTGAAACCGTTTCCCTACTCCCTCAAAATCCAAGGAGAGGTTCCAATCTCCCGTGGACTCGGCAGCAGTGTCACCGTTCGCTTAGGAGTTCTCATCGGACTGAATCTCCTTGCCGAAACTCCCTTAAAGGAGGAGGAGATCCTTGATCTTGTGATTACTTTGGAGGGACACCCCGATAATGCCGTTCCTGCTTTTTTTGGGGGTTTCGCCTGTGCCTCAAAACAAAGTTGGCTCTACCAACCGGTGAAGCCGACTTTAAAATTCGTTACCTTTATCCCCGAAACAGAACTCGAGACTAAAAAAGCCCGCAAAGTCCTTCCCAAAAAGGTCTCCCTTTCCGATGCCGTGACAAATCTCCAAAACACCGCAATGATCACCGCCGCTTTTTGCACTCAAAACTATGAACTTCTTCAGGGAGGATTCGAAGATACTCTCCATCAACCGTATCGTTCAAAGCTCCTTCCCTCCCTCATCCCCATGATTGAAACCGCCCTCCGTTCCGGAGCTCTCGGCGGATTCCTCAGCGGTGCGGGATCGACCATCATCGCCGTGACCTTAGAAAATCCAGCCCCCTTAATCGCTGCCATGACTAAAACAGCTAAGAAATTTCACCCCCACGGAAAGATCCTCCTCCTCAAGGCGGATAACGAAGGTTATCAAATTCTTCATTAAATCGATTTCTTTGGTTAGAGAAAATTTGATCAAAAGAGAAAAAATATCAATAACACGGAAATATTATCCCTTTATTGATCCTCTCTTAATTTATAATTATTTTTATTTAAATAACTTATAATAAACAACTTAAGTAATATTTAAAATAGTTGGCATATTGAAAGCTATGCTCTACCTATGAATAAAATATCCATAGATGCAGAACAGGGAAGTTATTGCCATCAAAAGGTATTAGAGGATACGCGAGCCATCGAAATCGCATCGCGAGGGCCCTCTCACCCGATGAAGATCAACGGTCGCCCTAAGGTACTTGTCGTCGATGATGAGGTGGCGATTCGAACAATCGTCAAAAGATCCCTTGAAATACAACTCCATGCAGAAGTTCAAACGGCTCCAAACGGAGAGATCGCCACTCGACTCATCGAAGAGAACTCTTTCGATCTCATCATCTCCGATATGCAAATGCCACAAATGACCGGCCTAGAACTCTATCTTTGGATCCAAATCAATGCCCCCCTCCTCACGGAACGGTTCTTCATCATCTCTGGCGATCTAGGAGGCAGCGCTGTTGCAGAGGAGCTTCATCGCCATAGTGTAGAAGTCTTAAAAAAACCGTTTTTAATCGAAAGACTATTGGAAACAACCGCTCGTTATCTCCCTCTTCACGGTAAACTCGAAAAGATCCCTGCTTAAAAATAGATCGATCTTCATTCCCTGACCTTGACCTTAATAGTCAAAAACGGTAATGACTTTCTTTCATGGGTATAAAATCTGAGCAAGAAATCTCCGCGAGCGCAAAAGACTACCTTAAACGTGCCAAGACCGGAATCGAAACTAAAAACTGGGATGGAGCAATCGCCTATCTCTTAATGACGGTTAAAGCAGAGCCGATGTTTTTAGAAGGACGTAAGCTTCTTCGCCGCGCTCAATTTCAAAAGATCAAACTCCAAGGGTCTGGATTCAATCAAAGTGTTGCCTCGGTGAAAGCCTCTGCGATGGCGATAAAAGCCGGAAATGCGGTGAAGCAAAATCCGATCGAAGCCTTAACCCTACTCGAGGAGGCCTTTGCGGCCGATCCCTCCAATGCCAAATGCAACGAACTCCTTGCCGAGGCAGGAATGGCAATGAATGAGCCTGAATTCGCTGTTTTTGGATACGAAAGTATTTTTGAAGGAGACCCTAAAAATACTAAAAATCTTCATCGACTCGCGAAACTCCTCATGGAGATTAAATCTCCAGGAAGAGCTCAAGCCATTTATCAAAAGATTGTCGAAATTGATCCGACCGATTCAGATGCTATGTCAGCCTCCAAAAATGCCTCTGCGGCTCAGGCCTCGCAGCAAGGAGGATGGGAAAAGGCAAATGATTACCGCGATCTCATGAAGAACAAAGGAGAGGCAGTCGCTCTCGAACAGGCCAATAAAGTTCAAAAATCAGAGGATGCCACCCTCCTCCAAATTCAAGAAATTTACGCCAAATACGAAAAAGAACCGAGCAATCTCGTCTATCCCAAACAAATGGCGGCTCTTTACGCCACGCTCAATGACAACCAAAATGCGATCGCATGGTACAACTACGCCTGGGAGCTGGGAAATAAATCTGACTCCAATCTTGAAAAATTAATCGGAGATCTAACCACTAAACAGTTCGAAAACTGCATCAAACAGGCAGAAGATTATGTCCTCCAAATAAAATCAAATCCAGAACTCGCCAGCCAGCTTTCAACCTATGAAAGCCAACTCGCAGACCTGCAAAAACAGAAACAAGATTATCTCCTTCAGACCTGTAAAGATCGAGTTCAACGCTATCCCAACGAAAATCAGTACCACTTTGAATACGGTGAAATTTTATTTCAAAGCGGACAATATAAAGAAGCGATCCCTGAGCTGCAACTCGGAGCAAAACAACCGACTGTTCGCTATCAAGCCCTTAACTATATCGGTCTTTGTCACTGGAAAAGAACCCCCAAGATGCTCGATATGGCAAGTAAAACGCTTCAAAACGCACTTGCCGAAATTCCAACGATGGACGATTCAAAAAAAGAGATTACTTACAACCTCGCTCAAGTCTTTGAGGAAATGAAGAGGAACTCAGAAGCGATTGATCTCTATAAACAAATTTACGAGATCGATATGTCTTATAAAGATGTCACTGAAAAAGTCGAAAAATCGTACGAAACTCCCCAAGAGTAAATCATCTGTTACGGATCAGACGTAAGATCAACGACAAATCGATCAATAAATCACAAAGTGATCTAATTCCTCTCCCTTTTCATTCGCCGCCATAAAATCTGCCCTTGACCCGTTCAAAGTGACTTTCCATACATTCAACGAAGAGGCGCGCTTTAAAAGTCCATCCCTCTCTTCCGGGGCTCGCGTCTCACGAGGGGGACGTCCCCACGCCCCATCTCCCACATAAGTGACCCCGACCGCGCTCTCCTCTCCTCCTAACAGCTTTTTCGTTCGTTTAAAGGCATGATCGTGATGCTCAAATACCACTTTAATTTTTGCGCTTTCAAGCACAGGAACCCAATGTTTACGGATCGCCACTGAGATCGGATCATCAAACTTGCGAACCGAAGGATAAGCCGGAACATGATAAGCAACAAAGCGATGAGTAAAACCCTCTCTTTTTGCCAAAGTCGCCCGTAACCATTCCGTCTGATGCTCCACTTCACAGGTGTGACGGCTATCTAATAACACCATCGAAAGATAACTCCCAAAATCCAAAACGCCATAAGCCCCACTCCCTTTAAAGAGTCCCTCAAAAAGAGCATAAAAAAATGGCGCCTCCGCCCTCGTTTTTTGAAATCCTCCTTTGACCTCATGATTCCCGATCCCCACGATCATCGGAATCAATCGATTTCCACTCCCTCGCATCTGTGCATTCCACAACTTAAAGTAACGAAGCTCCGTCTGAACATCAGTTCCATTGGAATAAGAGAGATCCCCCACGACCATTCCAAACAACGGTTCACACGCAGCGGCCATTTGATGCAACGGAACAACAGTTAAAGGATCCGTCCCCACATCCCCCCCCTCGACAAAAGAAAGGGATTCCGTCAGTTGTTCAGGGGCCGTTTTAAACTGATAAATCTCGGGCTGATTCGCCACCTTAAATCGATACTCGGTCCCTGGATTCAAATTCGATAAATCGACTCGATTGACCCAATACTCAATGGATCCGAAAGGATGTGAGACCGTTTGTGCCTTCAGCCAACTCATCTCATTTTTCTTCTGATAATAGAAATCGATCGACATCGGTTTTTGTAAAGACCGGCATATCCACTGGATCCGCATCGTCCGAAGAGGATCTTGTGCCCACGTTAAAAATAAAGTCTCTAATCCTAAAGCGGAAAGGGGCTCAATACCCTCAGAACTCTTTGATTCAGAAGCAAAACTCCAAGAGCCTAAAGCGATCGGAGTCAAAACCGTTAAAAACTCACGCCGGGTTTTCATCAGGAGAAGGGAGAGGGGAAATCACCTCAAGTTCATTTAAGATCTGCATCACTCGATCCCCTCGCTCTAGCGAGGAATCAAATTTAAAAAACAACTTCGGAGTAAATTTTAAGAGAAGTCGATGCGCAATCGTACATTGCCAGACATGACGTCTTTTATTGAGAAGTGAAAGAATCGTCTCTTGAGGAAGCTCTTGATTTAAAATACTTAAAAAAACGTGGGCTTGCTTTAAATCAGGAGTCACATCGACAGAAGAGACCGTGAGAATGATCCCTTCCAAAGTACGTTCTCTTTGAATTAAATTAGCCAGCTCCATTCGGACGGCCTCGTTCACGCGGACAGTTCGGCGGGTGGACATATCTCGGATATTGTCTTCTAGACTCTCAAATTCCAATCAAAATTCTTGTAAAAAAAATGTCACAGAATCGGGACTTGGCAAAAAAGCACTTTCTCGTAGGATCTCACACCATGAAAATTGTTGTCGCTTACTCAGGTGGTCTTGATACCTCTATTATTCTCAAATGGCTCAAAGAACGCTATAATGCAGAAATCATCGCCTTCTGCGCCGATATCGGTCAGGAAGAGGAACTCAAAGGACTCGACAAAAAAGCGGTCCGCACCGGAGCTTCTAAATGTTACATCGATGATCTCACGGAAGAGTTCGCTCAAGATTTTATCTTCCCCATGATACGGGCCAATGCCCTTTACGAGAATCAATATTTCCTCGGCACCAGTATTGCCCGTCCCCTGATCGCAAAACGCCAAGCCGAAATCGCTCTCCTCGAAGGGGCCGATGCCGTCGCTCACGGAGCCACCGGAAAAGGGAACGATCAAGTCCGCTTCGAGCTGACTTATGCCGCCCTCGCCCCTCAATTGAAAATCATCGCTCCTTGGCGTGAGTGGGAGTTCAAAGGACGTGCCGATTTGATTGCCTATGCTCAAAAAAGCGGCATTCCAGTTCCCGTCACCGCCAAAAAACCGTACTCCATGGATCGCAATCTTCTTCATATCAGTTTTGAAAGCGGAATCCTCGAAGATCCTTGGGTCGAACCCCCTCGTGATATGTATAAACTCAGCGTCGATCCACAAGATGCCCCCAATAAACCGGAATATGTTGAACTCGATTTTGAGCAAGGTAACTGCGTCTCGATCAACGGCAAAAAACTCTCTCCCGCCAATGTCCTCCGAACGCTCAATAAATTAGGCGGCAAACATGGAATCGGTCGAGTTGATCTGGTCGAAAACCGTTTTGTCGGAATGAAATCACGCGGAGTTTATGAAACCCCAGGAGGAACTATTCTTCACTTTGCGCACAAGCAAATTGAGACTTTAACCCTCGATCGTGAAGTCATGCACTTACGCGATACCTTCATTCCTCGTTATTCAGAAATGATCTATTACGGATTCTGGTTCGCCCCTGAACGGGAATTCCTCCAAGCCGCAATCGATCAAAGCCAAGAGAACGTCACGGGAACCGTTCGAATCAAACTTTACAAAGGAAACTTAATTACCGCTGGACGCAAGAGTCCTCTCTCCCTCTATAATCCTCATATTGCAACGATGGAGGCCGACGGAGGGGCTTACAATCAAGCCGATGCCGGTGGTTTCATCCGACTCAATGCCCTTCGACTCCGCACGAGGGCCTCGGTTCTCAGTAAAAAGAAATCGAAGAAAAAATAGAGGTGATAATATTGCCCCTTCAAATCCCAGATTTCTCCCAGATTTCAATTTAAACAAATTTTCCTGGATTTAAAATTCCCTTTGGATCCAAGGCTTTCTTCACGGTACGATGTAACGCTCTTAATTCAGAACTTGCGGCAATTTTCCACCAAGGCATCTTCGCTAACCCAACGCCATGCTCTCCCGTGATTGCCCCTTTCCAAGCGATGACTTGTTTAAATAAAAAGTCAAGGGCTTCATCTGCATTCTTTCTCTGCTTTGGATCGGTCGGATCAACCATTAAATTCACGTGAATATTGCCATCGCCTGCATGTCCAAAACTAGCGACTGGAATTCCAAATTTTTTCTGAATTTTTTCCGAAAACTTAAATAGTTCCACTAAGCGACTTCGAGGAATCACAATATCCTCATTTAATTTCTTCATCCCCGTCGCCTTCAAGGAGGCGGAAAATTGCCGTCTCAATTCCCATAATCTTTCCGTTGCCTGATTTCCATAAGCCTTTTCAATTCGCTCCGGCTTTAAGTCATAAAGAATTTTTTGGATCGATTTCAAATCCGATCGAACCGCCGACTCTGTTCCATCCGTTTCCACTAATAAATAAGCATTCGCTGGCGGAATCCGATCCCTCCCTAAAGCCTTACGAGCCGCCTCCAACGTTAAACGGTCAGCCACCTCGAGCGTGGCGGGAAGAAAACCGGCTTTTAAAATCATCTGCACCCCTTGAGCGGCTTGCGTCGCCGTTCCAAAAAAAGCACAAATCGCTCCGCGACTTTGAGGATGGGGAATCAGTCGAACGGTGACTTGAGTCACTACTCCTAAAAGTCCCTCTGAACCGACAAATATTCCGACCAGATCAAATCCAGTCTTATTTTTCATCGTTCTTCCCCCCACGTTAACAATCGTTCCATCGGCGAGAACGACCTCTAATCCTAATACATAATTACGAGTCACCCCATACTTCAAACATCGGGGTCCCCCGGCATTCGTGGCGACATTTCCCCCAATAAAACAATCCTTCAAACTGGCTGGATCCGGAGGATAAAATAATCCCTTTTTCTTAACCGCTTCTTGGAGTCTTCCGGTGATCACCCCTGGCTCAACGACCGCCACTCCATCTTCAGGATTAATCTCTAGAATTCGATTCATCTTCTCCAACGAAAGAACAATCCCCCCCTTAACCGGAACACATCCCCCGACATACCCCTTTCCCGCCCCTCGTGCCGTCACGGGAATTCGATACTGATGTGCAAACTTCAAAAGCGCAGAAACCTGTCGAACATTTTTCGGAAAACAGACGACCTCTGGCGAAGCGGACGCGAACCATGCATCCTTCGAATATTTTTCAATGACAGAGGCCTCTAAACGATAAAGTGAGGCTGGAAACAAACGCCGGAAAATGGGAATCCACGATTTCATTCTTTTATCTTGAGATCAAAAACCGAGAGATCCAAGACTTTTCATTAGTGTTCAAAATAAAAAAAAACCTAAATTCATTGTCTCGCGCAACGACGCCACGCCGCAACGTTAAATCCCTACTCCCCCCCCTCGTTCTGACCACGGCTCTTTCGAGCCTCCTCCCTATTTTTAAAAAGTTCTCGAAAACGAGCTTTCGATCCCTTTTTAAAAATAGGGAACTATCG
>CAMCYL010000089.1 GCA_945883905.1 Akkermansia muciniphila
GGCAGCCGACAAAGGAGGCGCCGATAGGAAAGAGCTCACGATCCTCTCCCTCTCTGACGTTGCGGCGTCGCGGCGTTGCGTGAGAACTGCTTTAGGATTTCAATCCCCCTCTTCGATTTACCCTCTCAAATCCAAAGTTGTTTTGGACGATAGTGGTATAATTTAAAACATTTCCACGCACACCCAGTTCTTGCATTAGGAATTTACAGATAAAATCGATTTCTAACGCCGAATCTGGATTAGATCATCTGCGGCTTTTAGGATCAAAGAACTTGAGCGAGAGTCAATGATACAGTCTTGATCCTATTTATTTACGCTGCCATGATTTCATTATGATTATCAAAGAAATTGCATTCTCCTGCTACCCCGTCACCGATATGGAACGCGCCCGCGCCTTTTATGAGGGAATTCCTTTTCATTTTGGCCCTTTAGAAACTCCTGTCTGCCATATGGCCTTTGTACGAGATCCAGATGGAAACTCCTTGGGGATTCACAGTCGAAAGAAAAATCACCACTAACCTTTCATGTCACCACGCATCGGCCTCTGTTTCTGCCACGGATGGGGATTTCATCCCGACTTTTGGAGCTCGTTGCTCCCCTTTTTTCCTGACGCTCCAATTAAAATCTGGAACCTCGGATACTTCGGAGAAAAAGCAAATCCCCTCCCTGATACCACCGCCGATCAATGGATCGCCATCGGTCACTCCATCGGATTTCGTAAGCTCATGGAAAGCAAGATCGACTGGGCGGGGGTCGTTGCCGTTCAAGGATTTTATGATTTTCTCGGATCAGAACCGCGAATGCGAAAAGTGCGTCAACGCGCGCTAAATCAGATGCAAACTCATTGGAATCAAAACCCTCAACAAGTTCTTCAGGATTTCTACAACGAAGCCTCCCTCCCTCATCCCCCCTCCTATTCTTTTTCTCCCGAGTGGCTCACGCTGGAGACCGATCTTCGCTCACTTGATGTTGCGGGAAAATTCGATTGGCCCCTCTCATTGCCTTATCGAGTGTTAGGTTCTCGAAATGATTTCATTGTCCCTCCTTCGCTCATGGAGTCAGAGTGGAATTCCCCACAAATAGAATGGTCGGAAGGGGGCGGACATGCTCTCGGATTTTTTGAGAGTGATTTTGTTGCGGAATCGATCCATTCTCTCATTCGTGAACTCCGAGAAAACTGCCATCTGTAATGCTTTTGCCAAAGCCTCCTTGGGATATGACTCGATCGCGACGATTCAACAACAGGCCGCTCTCGATCTCGCCACTTTTATTTTAAACTTTATCTCTCCTCAAATTCCTCAGACCGCTATTGATCTCGGATGTGGAACCGGATTTCTCGCAAAAGCACTCCGATTTCACTACCCCGATCTTCAACTCACTCTCAATGATTTTTCACCAAAGATGATTCGTAAAGCCCTTTCCAATCACAATCATCTCGATTTACCCCGCATTGAAGAGCTTGAGGGAGATATCGAAAAAATCACAACGAACCGACGATGGGACCTCGTCGCCTCAAACTGCGCTTGGCAATGGCTCGAAAACCCTCAAAGAGCCCTTTCCAATTGGACAAGCCGCTCAACCGATCTCGCTCTATCGATCCCCCTTGAGGGCTCTTTTCCGGAGTGGAAAGCCATTCACTCCAGCCTCTCCCTTCCCTTACGACTTCGAAAACTCCCCTCATTGAAAGAGATTCAACTTTGGAGTCAATCGACCGATCTTGCTTATTTCGAAATTCAAGAGAACACCTATACCCAAACCTTGAATTCACCTCTTGATTTTGCCCGTCAACTCAAAGCCACGGGAGCCTCCATTCCGCACTCTGAAACTCCAATTTCTTCGCTCCGAAAAATTCAGCGTTTAAACTCCAATCCTTTTACCGTGACTTGGAATATTGCTTTTCTCGCTTGTCACTCCCGCTCTCCTCGGCTTTGATCAATCCACTATGAGTTCAAAAATTCTTGAAGGCAAAGTGGGAGTCGTCTTTGGTGTCGCAAATAAACGCAGTATCGCATGGGCCATCGCTCAAGCGTGGCATGAGGCCGGAGCCACACTGATCTTCAATTATCAAGGCGAACGTCTTAAAGAAAATGTCGAGGATCTTGCCTCCACCTTCGGAGGAAATACTCACGCCTATCCTTGCGATGTGACCTCCGATGAACAGATCGCCGGATTTTTTGAACAGGTCAAAAAGCATACCTCTAAGATTGATCTTCTCCTTCACAGCGTGGCCTTTGCCCCGAAGGAGGCTTTAGAGGGTCGATTTATTAACACCACTCGAGAGGCCTTTAAAACGGCCCACGACATCAGCGCCTACTCCCTTGTCGGAGTGACTCGTGCCGCCCTCCCCTTCATGACCGAAGGTGGAAGTGTGGTCACGATGAGTTACTACGGAGCGGAAAAAGTGGTTCCTCATTATAATGTCATGGGAGTGGCCAAGGCCGCACTCGAAGCAAGCGTCCGCTATCTTTCTGCCGATCTCGGACCGCAAAAAATCCGCGTCAATGCGATCAGTGCGGGACCGATGAACACCCTCGCCGCCCGTGGAATCTCCGGATTCGGAGATATGCTGAAACATGCCGCTGAACACGCCCCCTTGAAGCGGAATGTGGAGATGAATGAACTCGGTGCCACCGGAGTCTTTCTCGCCGCCGATGGGTCTGCCGCAATCACCGGTCAGACGCTTTATGTCGACTGTGGCTATAGCATCATGGGAATGTAAGAAAAATCGCTCCTGAACTTTCTGATCAGGCCCTTTTATTCTGATGAATCTCCATGAATTTTTGATCTGTCTCGCCCTCACCTTAGCCGGGATGGGACTCTTCAGACAGCCCTCGAATAAAGCCCGAAAACTCGCCCTTCTTCTCTTTTGGATCGGAAGCGGTATCGGAATCTATTTTTTAACAGGAAATATCGGGTGGGGAATATTAACACTCCTGCTCTGGATCATGGTTCCCCTTACAGAAATCCTCGTCGTTCTTCGTAAACTTCGAGTTCCCCCGGATCGCCAACTCAGAGATGCAAGCCCTCCGATTGCTGAGTTCCCCACTCTACGCGAGATCACACGAGAATATGAGGATCTCGGATTCGAAAAAGTCGATGACTGCGATCTCACCCCTCATTTTCATGAAACCTACTATCGACTCTTCCATCATCCGAAATTTCCGGCCCATGGAGTAATCGGATTCATCTCCCAAGGAGAGGTGGGTTTCTCCTTTCATTGCTTTTTCTCGGAGGAAGCCAATGGAAAGCTTTGGCTCACGTGGGATTACCCTCTGACTTATGGATTAAAAACCCCGCCCCATATCGCCATCTATCGTCAAACAGAGACACAATCGATCGAAGAACTTTGGGGAGAACATCAAGCCTTTCTAAAAATAAACGGACTCCTCGAATCCAATCTCTTAAGAACCAGTTCTGTCGAAGAGGTTCGCGGCCGACTCTCTCGTCTTTTGAAGGTTCAACTGGAGTTTAATGTTCAAGAGGGAATTCTTTTTCCTGAGATTTCAAAAGATCTCCCTCATCTGCGCTACTCTTGGCGTGGAATTTGGTTTGTCACCCGTCAGATGATTCGCGATCTCGTCCGATGAAGTCGTTCGTTTCTATCTCTAAAGCATGTCACCAGAATGGTGAAATAAAATCGATCCAAATCTCTCTCAAGAAAGCATGGAGGTATGAAATGAAAAACAGAATGAATTCTGATGAAAATCGGAATCTGAATCACTAGAAAATTCGATCTCTTAAAACCAGTAGTGCCACTAAAAATAGAAAAACCTTAAATACATTGTCTCGCGCAACGACGCGACGCCGCAACGTTAAATCCTTACCTCCCCCTCGTTCTAACCACGGCTCTTGCAAGCCTTCTCCCTATTTTAAAAAAGATCTCGAAAACAAGCTTTCGATCCTTTTTTAAAAACAGGGACCTATCGCTTACGCTCTTGGGATTAGAACTCCCCCCCCTCTTCATACAAAAACAATTAGAGAATTTCCCAGAGAGAGGATCTTGAGCTCTTTCTTACGTTGCGTCGTCGCGTCGTTGCGTGAGACAATGTATTTAAGTTTTTTTTGTTTTAGTGGACACCAATGGGTCTAAAAAACACTCTGTATGTTGTATCGTTCTCTATCCTGCGATTTGATTAAGAAGAGGTTGGTAGAACAAAGCAATACTCCCGCACCGGAGTTCCTTGAATTAAATGCTCTTGGATAATTCGCTCTAAGACCTCGGGGGTACAGGAGTGATACCAAACGCCTTCTGGATAAACAACGGCAATGGGGCCCTGCATACAGACCTGTAAACAGTTCACCTTTGTTCGATAGATCAAGGCTTGAGGGCCGGTTAAATTTAATGCTTTAAGGCGAGCTTTTAAAAATTCCCAAGAAATGAGGCTTTTCTCGGCACTACAACATTTCGGTTTCGAGGGCTCAGCACAAAGGAAAAGATGTCGCTGAATCCGAGGGATTCCGAGTTCTTGAGCTTTTTGATGTAATTCAGAATGATCTTCGGAGGACATTGTCACATCCGTACCCTTACGGATTATTCACACGTCACACAAATTAAAAAACGGAGCTTATTTATCGTCGCTAAAGTTTCTCTGGGTTTTTGCCTTCCACCCCAAATAATCAGTCCCTGTTCACTGACGATTCGTTTCACAAATGGTTCTCCTGAGGGATTTCTTAATTTTTCCTACGGAAGGATCAGGGTCCTTCCTTACTTATTGACGGAAATCCGTTTTGATGTAAATATTCTAATATGAAGACCACGATTGAAATCCCGGAGCCGCTTTACAAAAAAGTTAAAATTGAGGCAATCGAACGTGGAACTACCTTAAAAACAGTCGTTCTTTCTGCTTTGGAAGATCATTTTAGGTCCTCTGTTCAAACAAATGTGACCTTTCAATCCTTTCATCAGAGACGATCGCTTACCCCTGACTTTCAAAACTTAAATGGGAAAAACCTTTTTTCTAAAGGAACGGATTCGACCGAAATTATCTCTAAAGAGCGCGATCTCCGATGAAATGCCTCTACTTTGATACCGCTTACTTAGTAAAGCTTTACTGTCATGAAACGGGCTCAGAGGAAATTCAAAAAATTCTAAAAGAAAACGAGGGCATTGCTTCATCGACCCATGCGCAAGGAGAACTCGCCTCGACGCTTCATCGAAAAGTTCGAGAAAAGGCCGGAACCCATCAACAGATGAAAATAGTCCTTACCCAGTTTCATCATGATATCGAAATGGGATTAGTTACGCTTTATCCCTCGACTCCTGAAATTTTTCATCGCATCGAGACTGTTTATTTAAAAGCTCCTGCAGAAAAATTTCTTCGCGCAGCAGATGCCCTCCATCTTGCAACGGCCTCAGAAAATAATTTTTCAGCAATTTACTCAAACGATACTCACCTCCTTGCTGCCGCCCCCCTTTTCAATCTTCAAGGAATTAATCTACTTCCTCCTCTTTCTTGACGAGTTATCCTCTCTCTCCCATGACCTGATCATGACATGGAGAAGTTGGCTCAAACGCAAATGGCAGCATCTTCAAGATTTGTGGAGATGGCTCATTTTTGATCGCTCCGTTCCCGCGGAATCTCAAGAGCTCGGACGCTGGGGGGAATGGCGGGCGGGTCAATTTCTTCGACAGAAAGGGTTTCGACTTCTTCTCCAAAATCTTCGAATGCCCTGTGGTGAAATCGATTGGGTTGCGATCGATCAAGAGATCCTTGTTTTTGTCGAGGTCAAAACACGAGATCTCGAACTGACCGATCATCCTATTTTTGCTATCGATTGGAAAAAACGTCGCCGTCTCCGAAAGGCCGCTCGTCTCTATCTTCGCTCTCTTTCACTCTCCCCGCCGCCATCTTTCCGTTTCGATGCTGTTGAGGTTCTGATTTATTCTTCCCATACTTGGGAATGTCGATGGACTCCACGATTGGAGATAAAGAGATCTTCGATTCGTTTCCGCTCCTCGTCGGTATGCCCCTAAACCTAAAATCGGCAATCCACTTAACCACAGAATACACAAAGTACACAGAAAGAAGATGTTAAGCAAAAAAAGAGTTATTTTTTCCTTCACCCAGCGGGTGAATCCCCTGTTTTTTATAAACCCTTAAAATTCAGTGTGTTCTGTGTATTCTGTGGTTCCAACTGCTTTTTCTAGGTTGAAATTTCTTACTTCCCTCACTTAGCAAAATCGGCAGATTACGATCTATGTGCAAAATGTGTAATTTATTCGAAAAAAACAAGGCTTGGGCCGCCAAAGTGACCCAAAATGATCCGGAGTTTTTTCGTCGACTTGCGGGACAGCAAAACCCTCAATATCTCTGGATCGGCTGTTCCGACAGTCGTGTCCCTGCCAATGATATTGTCGGTTTAGAGCCAGGGCAGATTTTTGTTCATCGTAATGTAGCCAATGTCGTCGTCCACTCCGATTTAAATTGTCTTTCCGTGATGCAATATGCGGTCGATGTCTTAAAAGTCAGGCATATCATCGTCACTGGACATTATGGTTGCGGCGGTATTCGTGCCGCCCTTTCAAATCAAAAGCTAGGGCTGATCGATAACTGGCTCCGCCACGTCCAAGATGTCGCCGCTAAACATAAAAAAGAGCTGGATATTTTAACGACCGCTCTTGAAAAAGAAAATCGACTTTGCGAGCTCAACGTTATTGAACAGGTCTCCAATGCTTGTTTGACTACCGTTGTTCAACAGGCTTGGGATCGAAACCAAGAGCTGACGGTTCATGGATGGATTTATGGACTCAAGGATGGACTCCTGAGTGATCTTGATGTGACCGCCTCCTCCTCAGAGGATTTTCGAGCTCATTACGAACGACTTTTCCCAAGTCGGTAATGTAAATTTAGATCCTGCCCATTTCCATTGAAATTCATCAGGACTCTCTCAGGAACTCAGGAATGCAGGAAATAAGAAACTCTTGCTTTGCCTTTATATAACTTCGTGGCTAATTCCCTTGCCATGGCCTCTACCCTTTCCAACGATCTGCGCGCACTTAAATTGCAGGAATGCCAATCGATCTCTCTTCACGAACTCCTTGAAAAAACAGGGGATAAAGGGATCCTCCTATTGATCATTCTTCTAAATGCCCCTTTCCTCCTTCCGATCCCGATTCCAAATCTCTCCACTCCTTTTGGAATCGCTCTGCTTGTTCTCGGATCCAAGCTCATTTGGGGATTCCCTCGGCATCTTCCTCATTTCATCGGCAAACGAGTTCTCTCGGCCAAAACCTTAAACTCGATTCTCGATACAACGCTCCAAGGATTTGAAAAAATCGAAAAAAAAATTCACCCCCGTTTTCCCACTTTCACAGAGGAAAAACCGTTTCTCTATTTAAGTTACTCGCTTTTAATGGGAATGGCTTTTGTCCTGACTCTCCCCTTAGGAGTTCCTTTCACTAATTTTTTTCCTGCATGGACGATCATACTCCTCGCGCTTGGTCTATTAGAGAAAGATGGCCTATTGATTCTCCTCGGTTATCTCTTTACTCTGATCACCGTTCTTTATTTTTATCTCATCTATCTCTTCGGCGCCGCGATCGTCACGTGGGCAAAAGAGCTTCTCTCGCGATTTTAATGAATAGAAAACGTGACCTTAAAAAGATCCTTTGAACTTCTCGATTTTGAAATGTTGATCGACCCCGTAGGAATCGGAATATTAGGCGGAGTGATCCACTCTGGGTCTGGAGCAACCGTCGATCCTAACCCCTGACCCAATCCATCGCTACTATCAACAAAATTAAAAGTATACCCATAAGTAATATTACTATTTAAATCGACCTCAAACGTTGTCGTCCCAGAGGTTGTTTTAAAAAATAAAATTTTAGTAGTTGTATTATAATAAATAATGACATCTGTCGCATTTTTATAATGGTAAAAACCCAAAGTACTCATTGATGGAATCCATCCAGGCTCATATTGATACGTATAGTTAATTAAAGTTTTTAAATCACCATTATTATCATAATAATCAAGAGTAGTTGTCAATCTAGGGTCGTATAAATGACCTACAGGATCCCCATCTGAATTACTTGTATAATAAGTACAAATTGTGTTTTCTACATTATTAAAAAACTCGGAAGTAGTTCCAGCAAACATGACTCCATTCGGAGTTCCGTGCGTATTTACAGACATAATAACAGCAGTTCCTTGAGGCCAAGAAGAGGCTTTTATTGTATTTACAAAAGTCCAATAATAAGGAGATCCGTCATCAAAATAAAATCCTGAAAGGTTTATACCAGTCACAATAAATATCAATATTGTATAAATTAATTTCATTTAGCATCTTTAGTAGTCGAGAGATGACTCGACAAGGAGAAAAATAATATTACTTCTTTGAGCTTTAAAAAACAGCGCTTTTTAATGGACTTTTCAAATATCGAGAGAATCATCGAAAATCGACTATTATGACAAGATCTACGTTATTTAAAGACTTTGATGACACTAAGGAGTCTGGAATGTTTAAAAAAAGGGATATTTTTCTTTTCTTACTATCTTTCTTTCTGATTGTTACCGCATTAATCTGCATTGAAATACAACATTTACGCACTGAAAATGAGGTGAAAGACTTTGTTCGAATGCCTTTTATATCTGACCCCGACTCCTTAATGTGGCGAAATTATTTTGAAAAATTTTTAAATAATCCATGTATCCCAGTTCTTTATGATTTAGATAATGGAACACAAAGTCGGCCTATTTATTGGTCTCCTCTTCCGTTAAAATTATTTGAAATAATTAATTTTTTTGCCCCCGATAAGTACATCTTCTTTTATACTACTTTAATCTTAATCGGATTACTTCTGCTTATCTCATTTCAAGCTCGATTTGATTTTTTAATCCTAACGGCGAGTATTACATCATCACTCATTCCAATATTTTGTTTACGAAATTTAGATCATCACCCTTTGCAAATATTATTAGTTGTTTTGACCAGTAGTTTAATTTTAAGTTCCATTCGTTATAAACAAAAATGGACCAGCATATATGCAGGCATATCTTTAGCCTTACTCGCTTGGGCTGGCATGCCATTGACTTGTATTTTACTCAGTTTTTTCACACTAGTTTTATTGTTTTTTTTATTAGAAAATAAATCATCTCGCAATACTTTTGATTTGCAAGAAGTGGCCAAAGTTCATATCTCCCTGCTTATAACTTTTACACTCATTGTTTTGAATTACTATGGAGTGGAAACTCGGGGAGTATTTATAGAACAACCCTCTCTCTACTCTTTACTACTCTTATCTTGCTTCTTTATATTTATTTAT
>CAMCYL010000090.1 GCA_945883905.1 Akkermansia muciniphila
TTTCGATCTCTTTTTAAAAACAGGGATCTATCACTTACGCTCTTGGGTCAGAACTTCCCCACATGATACAAAAAAATCCGAGAATTTCTCACGGAGAGGATCGTGAGCTCTTTCCGAGGAGAGGTGAAACCGATCCCCTCCAGAGAAACTCGATCGTTTTTTGAAAATCCTTTTTTCAAAGAAACGGGAGAGATTCTCGGGAAGCGGCAGCCGACAAAGGAGGCGCCGATAGAAAAGAGCTCACGATCCTCTCCCTTTCTGACGTTGCGGCGGCTTGTCTCGCCGTCTTGTCCGCCGTAGCCTTTGCGAAGGTGGAAGTGCTTGGACGTAGGAGGAAGCGGCGTTGCGTGAGAACTGCTTTAGGATTTCAATCCCCCTCTTCGATTTACCCTCTCAAATCCAAAGTTGTTTTGGACGGTAGTGAAACGTCCTGAAGAATTTCGATTGCCACAGGCTTCAAATTCATTATTGTTTGCCCCTCATCAGTTTTCCGGAGTGTAGCTTAGCCTGGTAGAGCGCCTGGTTTGGGACCAGGAGGTCGCACGTTCGAATCGTGTCACTCCGAATTTTTATTCTTCGAATAAAAATATATTTTATTAATTCCTAATGAAAGAAATGGGATTAATTCTTTAAAATCCCAAAACAACGCCCCGCCTTTTCGACGGTCTCCTTGACATCCTCCTCGGTGTGGGCACAGCTCACAAACCAATTGTGATGCGGATGTAAGAAAACCCCCTCTGTTGCCATCAAAGAACAAAATCGCTGTTGCCGAATAAAGTGACTCTCATCAGCAAATCGCATGAAGGGCATCGTCGGATGACCGGAACAGATCACCTGAAATCCATTTTGCTTTGCCGCTTGCTCCAATCCTGACAGCAGCAGCTCTCCAATTCGCTTCATTTTTTCCACTCCCTCGATCCGATCTAAAACCTGAAGATTTTTCAAGGCCGCCGCCATCGGCACGGCACTATTCCAATAACTACCCGTTAAAAAAACTTTGGAGGCGGCCACTTTTAAATCCGCTCTCCCCAAAGCCGCAGAAAGCGGATGCCCATTCCCGATCGCTTTACAAAAGCAGATGAGATCCGGAGTAAATCCCATGATTCGATGGGATCCGCCTCGATGCAGACGAAACCCTCCTCGCACGTCATCCAAAATAATGAGAATTCCCTGTTTACGACACAAGGACTCGATCTCTTTAAAGTAACCTTCTGCGGGCATCACAGAGTCGCCATAGGCCGGATAGTGAAAAGGCCCTGTGATCAGAGCCGCAATTTGATTCGGATAACGTTGAAGGAGATCTTTAAAGGCTTCGATATCATTCCACGGAAATTCTAAGAGCGTTGAGCGATCCTCCGGAATCAATCCCGCATGTCCCGGCGTGCACCACGCATGGGTTCCATGATATGCCCCCGTGTTCCTCACGATGTACTTTCGTTGTGTAAACTCTCTTGCGACCTGTAGGGACCAAGTCGTCATATCCGATCCATTCTTCCCAAAAACCGACCAAGCCGCGAAGTCAACTCGATTCACCAACTCCTCCGCTAACTCCACCATGACCGAACTCGGATGATTAAAACAGTTCCCCTTTTGCTGCTGAGCCGAGGCCACCTCTTCGACCTCCGAATGATTATACCCCAAAACAATCGGCCCGTAGGCACACATCCAATCTAAATATCTTCTTCCATCCACATCCCAATAGTGAGCCCCTTGAGCCCTTTCCGCATAGTAAGGGAACTCTCCGGGAACCGTCAGCACCGGACTCATATGCCCATAAATCCCCCCTGGAATCACCTGAGAGGCTCGATCAAAAAGGGAAAGGGATTGAGAGTAAGAAGAGTCCGAACGAGTCATCATCGCCTGAAGATGCCTCAGCTCTGTCACGGTGCAATAAAAACCTCGCTTCCTGATCCGAATTGACCGCCTATCCCTTTCTCTCTAGCCTCCGCACCATGGCTAAAACTGGATTAGGAAAAGGACTGGGCGCACTCATGGGAACCTCCGCCATTGCGACCCCACAACCGATCGCTGAAAAAGGGGAACGAGTCGAAAAGGTGACGTTAGATAAAATTGTCCCGAGTCCCTTCCAACCGCGAAAAACCTTCTCCGATGAAGCGCTCAGTGAGCTCTCTCAATCCATCCTGCAACAAGGCATTATTCAACCGCTGATCGTGCGCTCGGTCAAAGGAAAGTATGAACTGATTGCCGGTGAGCGTCGCTGGCGTGCCTCCCAAAAAGCCGGATTAAAAGAAATTCCAGTCATTGTTCGCCAAGCGACCGACCGCGAGGTTCTAGAACTCGCCTTGGTCGAAAACATGCAACGATCGGACTTAAATCCGATCGAGGAGGCAGAGGGCTTTTCGTTGCTTGTTCGTGACTTCGCATATACCCAAGAGCAGGTCGCCGATCGTGTCGGTAAAAGTCGAGCCGGAGTCGCCAACGCCCTCCGACTCCTCTCTCTTCCAAATCAGGTCCGAGGTTATATCTCCTCCAATCAAATCTCCGTCGGTCACGGAAAGGTCATTCTCTCTCTTTCGCGTAAAGAGGAACAAATTCAGGTCGCCGATCGCATCATTCGCGAACATCTCACGGTCCGAGCAACAGAGCGACTCGTTCAAACGCTTCTGAATACCAACCCTCTCCGCAAAACGAAATCCTCCAGAAAAAAGAGCTCCTCCGGAAGTGCGGATTGGAAAGAGCTCGAAGCTCGTCTACAAAGAAAGTTTGCAACGAAGGTTCGTCTCATCGGAAACGCCAAAACCGGAAAAATCGAGATCGATTACTACAATGCGGATGATCTCGACCGTCTTCTTCAACTCCTTGGAATAACGGAATAAATCGGATCTCCCTCAGAATAGAGTTCTTTTGCTATGAATTTTTGGATGGATGTCACCAACACTTGTAAAAGTGCGCTCAACACCGGCGTCCCCCGAACGGTTCGTGGAATCTATCAGATCCTTCGCAAGCAAGGGACGGTCACTCCTCTCCGCTGGGATTCAACGCTCCATCAATATTGCCTTCTGACTCCGACTGAAAAACGGGCCCTCAATGAAGACCTCAATGCCACTCCCTCAAAACATTGGAGATTTTTTACACGCCGCTTTTATAAGATCGATCTCCTCTCAAAAATCAGTCCCGAGGATTATTTTATTCAAGTCGAGATTTTTCAAGATGAGCGTAATCAATGGATTCAGCGCCATTCCCCCAAGTTCAAATCGATTGCCATTTTTCATGATGCGATTGCCTGGACGCATCCCGAATTAACGGTAGCGAAACGAACGGATCGTTTCGATGAATACATGGTCTCTCTTTATAATTTCACAAAAGTAATTACCATCTCGGAGGAGTCTCGACAGGCTCTCCAAAATTTTTGGATCTCCAGCAACCTTAATTTCGATAAAGCCATCTCGATTATTCCGTGGCCGAGTGAATTTTCCGGGACTCAAACGCCCCCCCCTTTTTCCTCGCCTCTCCCCGAGGTTTTAACCATTTCAACACTCGAGCAGCGGAAGAACCATCTCACCCTTTTCAAGGCCTGCGAACAGCTTTGGCAAAAAGGAATCTCCTTTAAACTCCGAGTGATCGGCAAAAAATGTCCCTTTTGGGGAGATCGTGTGATCGAGGAGATCACTCGACTTCAAAAAAAGGGTTATCCCATTCTCTGGGAAAATCAAATTAGTGATCGCAAACTTCAACAGGCCTATGATGACTGTCTTTTAACCGCTTATCCCTCGCTCATTGAAGGATTCGGATTGCCGATTCTCGAAAGTCTCTCCCATCACCGCCCTGTTCTTTGCTCTCATCGAGGAGCGATCGCTGAAACCGCGCGGGCGGGAGGATGTCTCACCGTGGATGTCTCCTCCGCTGAAAAAATCGAAGAGGGATTACGAGCCCTTCTAACGGATCGCTCGCTTTATAATCGGCTCCAAAAAGAGATCCTCGAGATTCAGTTTTTAAGTTGGAATCAATATCATCAACGATTTCAGGAGATTCTTTTCTCATGAAGCGAATTATCATTTGTCGTCCCGATCGAGTCGGGGATACGATTATCTCCTCCTCTTGCTTCAGTCCACTGAATGCCGCAGGCCATACCCTCTTTTTTATGGCCCGCCAAATGATGGCCCCCTTATTTGAAGGACATCCGCTTTTAGAGGGATTCATTCCTCTCCCAAACTCCTCTCATCCATCTCCAGAAGAAAAAAAACAGCTCCTCTCCACTCTTCGAGAGATTCAGGCCGATCTCTTTGTTCATTTACATCCATTACCCGCTCTTTACCCGATTGTGGCTCAGGCAGAGATTCCCGTTCGAATCGGGCACGCTCATAAAAAATTGAATCGTTATCTCACTCACGTCTATCCCTATGTGAAGCAACAAGGAGAGCAACACGAGTCCATCTACAATTTAGATCTATTGGAATCATTGGATTTAGATCGTTTCTATCCACTTCATTACTCCATTCAACTCAACCCAGAGGATGAAGAGCTCACAAAAAATCTTCTGCCATGGAACTCCATGCATTCCTCCTCTATTGTCCTCAATCCGACCGCTCACTCTCCATCACTTCGTTGGCCCGTCTCTCATTTTATTGAACTGGCAAAAATGATACGGGATCAATATCAAGATCCCTTTGTCATTATTGGCGACAACGAAAACGACCCCTCGATTCTTGAGCTGATGAAAGACCCTGTTTTTGAATCTCTTTGTATCAATCTCGCAGGAAAAACAAGTTTAGGAACCTTAGGATGGGTCCTTAAAAAAGCACGCCTGCTTATCGGACGAAACACCGGTCCGAGTCATCTCGCCGCCGCCGTGGGTTGCCCGACCGTCGAGATTTTTGGACGAATGGAACCGATTTATGGCCCAAACCGTTGGCAGGCCCTTGGGGAGAATAATACTCCTATTTGCGCCACGACCACTAAAAGATGGTTTGAAACAAAACAAAAATTTTGGAGAAGAAGTTACGAATCAATATCCCCCCAAGAGGTCTTCGAGGCCGCACGCCCGATCTTAGAACAAGCGTAGAACAGACCCAACAGACCCTTTGAAACAATAAAGTTTAGGTTCATGGTTTGTATGAAGGGAGAACCGCTTGGATGTAGGAGGAAAAGTCAAAATGCCCCCCTTCCACGATTAGTGTCCAGCTAAAACAAAAAATCCTTAAATACATTGTCTCGCACAACGACGCGACGACGCTACGTTAAAATCCTCCCCCCCCTTCGTTCTGACCACGGCTCCTCCGAGCCTCCTCCCTATTTTTAAAAAGTTCTCGAAAACGAGCTTTCTATCCCTTTTTAAAAACAGGGATCTATCGCTTACGCTCTAGGAGTCAGAACTCCCCCCCCTTTTTTTATACAAAAACAATCCGAGAATTTCTCCCTGAGAGGATCGTGAGCTCTTTCCAAGGAGAGGTGAAACCGATCCCCTAAAGAGAAACTTGATCGTTTTTTGAAAATCCCTTTTTCAAAGAAACGGGAGAGATTCTCTTTAGGCGGCAGCCGACGAAGGAGGCGCCGAAAGGAAAGAGCTCACGATCCTCTCCCACTCCGACGTTGCGGCGTCGCGTCGTTGCGCGAAAACTGCTTTAGGATTTCAATCCCCCTCCTCTAATTCACCTACCAAATCCAGAGTTGTTTTGGACGGGAGTGTTTTTCACCTAAAGGAAAATGGAATGGATAGAAGCGAATCCAGATTAATCCCAACCCCCGCCGCGATTCCGCTTCACCTCAGATCGAATCTTCTTCGTTTTCAAAATCCGCTCCTTTAATCCTCGAGGACGTTTGCGTTTCTGACGCCGAATCTTCTCCCGTTTATCGACTCGAGCCGCCCTCGCCTTCGCCACTGCCTCCTCTAAACGCTGCAATAACATTCCCCACGCCTTCACGCGATTCTGATACTGACTCCGCTCATCTGCACAATACACTCGGACCGATCGACTCGGAAGATCGAGCTGAACCGCTGTCGAAACCTTGTTCACATTCTGTCCGCCATTGCCTGAGGCTCGAACGAAACGCTCCACGATCTCCTCTGGATCGATCCCCTTCGCCTTCAGCGACTTCCAGATTTCATCGTTCATTCTCATACTCTATCGAGATCTCTGCATCGACTCAAGGCAGGAAAGTGGAGGTCTCCTCTTCTCTTTTTTCTTCATCCTTTATTTTTTCATTTGTCATGCGCCTCACTCGCTACTAGCTTTCTAACCCTATGACCTTGACCGAAAAACTTCTCGCCCGTGCCTCCGGCAAAACCTTTGTCCAACCCGGAGACAATGTTTGGGTGAATGTCGATGTACTCATGACTCACGATGTCTGCGGCCCCGGAACCATTGGAGTCTTTAAACGGGAATTTGGAAAAACAGCCAAAGTCTGGGATAAAAACCGCGTCGTCATTATTCCCGATCACTACATTTTTACTTCCGATTCAATGTCCAATCGAAATGTCGATATCCTCCGAGAATTCGTTCGCGAACAGGAACTCCCTTATTTCTACGACGTGATCGATGATATTAATGGCTCTTGGAAATTTGACTCCTCCAAAGGTCTTCTCAAACAACAATACGGCAAAAACTTCGGCGGAGTCTGTCATACCGCACTTGCCTATCGAGGTCATCTTCGCCCCGGTGAAATCCTTTTAGGAACCGATAGCCACACTTGTATGGCCGGTGCTTTTAATCAATTTGCAACGGGAATTGGAAATACCGATGCCGGTTTCGTCCTCGGAACAGGTAAACTCTTACTTAAAGTTCCCGAAACAATGCGTTTCTATTTAGAGGGTGAAATTCCCAAAGGGGTCATGGCAAAAGATGTGATTCTTCACATCATCGGCATGATCGGATTTGAAGGAGCGACCTATCGTTCGATGCAGTACGAAGGTCCCGGAATCTCCTCCCTCGATATGGATGATCGAATGACGATTACCAACATGGCGATCGAGGCCGGTGGTAAAAACGGTATCTTCCCCTGTGACGATCAAACCCTCGCCTACGTCAACGACCGCACTTCTTCCAATGGAACCAAGAGCACCTTCACTCCCGTTGACTTAGATCGTGATCAAAAGTTCTTCTACGATGCAAAGGTCGATCTATCGACACTTGAACCAACGATCGCCCAACATCCCGATCCAGGAAATCGCGCTTTGGCGAAGGAACTCGGTCACATCAAATTAGATCGCGCCTATATCGGTTCTTGCACCGGCGGAAAAACCTCCGACTTCTTGGCCTTTGCCGAAATCGTTCGAGGAAAAACCGTCAAGATCGATACCATTGGAGTTCCCGCAACTCCGGATGTCGTTCGTGAATTAAAAGCACTGACGATCGATGGCAAAACCATGTGGGAAGTGCTTGAAAACTCCGGCGTTCAAATGACCGAAAATGCCTCTTGTGCCGCCTGCTTAGGAGGTCCTCAAGATACCTTCGGTCGTTTAAACACCCCGATGAACTGTATCTCGGCAACCAATCGAAACTTCCCCGGACGTATGGGAAATAAAGAGTCGAAAGTCTTTTTGGCCTCCCCCTACACCGTGGCGGCTTCCGCCTTAACCGGTAAGATTACCGATCCCCGCGAATATATCCCCTCCTGATAATTTCGAATCATGCCCTCTCAATCCATCCTCGGTGACTCCTCATTGGTTGGCAAACTTCTCGAATCGCTCTCCGAAGCAATTCTTACGAAGCATCCCACCCTCGACAAAATCGCCATGGTTGGACTCCCCAAGCGTGGCTATCCGCTTGCCCTCCGTCTGTCTGCGCTGATTCAACAAAAAAAGGGGGTTTCAATTCCCGTCGGACAAATGGATATCTCCTTTCACCGAGATGATCTCGATCAACACTCTCCAGTCCCTCAACTCACTCAAATGCCCTTTGATGCCACTCAAAGAATTATTCTTCTCGTGGACGATGTCCTCTTCACTGGTCGAACAACGCGCGCTGCTTTAAATGCACTCAATGACTTTGGTCGCCCCGATAAAATTGAACTCCTCGCTCTCATCGATCGCGGACACCGTCAAATGCCGATTCAACCGGACTACATCGGACAATCCATGACCACCGCCTTTACAGATCGAGTCTCCGTTCACATCCAAGAAGTCGATGGCGAAGATTCGATTATCCATCAAAAATCATGATCTCGCTCCCGAAACTCGTCTCCTATCTCGATCAACAACTTCGTCACTCTGAAATCCAAGACTATCCTCAGGCCTACAACGGACTTCAACTCGAGAATAACGGAAAGGTCACTCGCATCGCCGCCGCCGTTGACTCCCATGCCCAAGTCCTCGAAGCCGCCACAGAAGCAGGGGCCGACTTTCTCCTCGTTCATCATGGACTGTGGTGGAACGATCCCCGACCGATCACTGGAAACTCCTATCAAAAACTCGCTCATGCGATTCACCGCAATCTTGCGGTTTACAGCTCTCACCTCCCCTTAGATCTCCATCCTCGTTGGGGAAATAACGCAATCCTCTGTAACCGACTTGGCCTCAAAAAAAGAATCCCCTTTCTCGAATTGAAAGGACATGAAATCGGTTTTTCAGCAGAAACCTCGATCTCCCGCACCACTCTCCATCAAAAACTGGAAACCGTGCTCGGAGGTCCCGTTCATCTCATTCCAGGAGGGCCGACTCAAATTCGTCGAATCGGAGTCGTCACGGGAGGCGCCGGAAACGATCTTGAGAAAGCCAAAGCCGCTGGTCTCGACACCTTTATTACCGGTGAAGGATGCCATTGGACCTACGGAACCGCTCTCGAACTCGGGATCAATCTTTTCTACGGGGGTCACTACGCCACCGAAATCTTTGGCGTCCAAACCGTCGCCCAACACCTCAGCGAAAAATTTAAAGTTCCTTGGGTCTGGATCGATTCCCCCAGCGGACTCTAATCTCAATAGTGTCCACAAGAGAAAGCCCTTAAAGACATTGTCTCACGCAACGACACGACGACGCCACGTTAAAACCCTCCCACCCTTCGTTCTGACCACGGCTCCTCGGAGCCTCCTCCCTATTTTTAAAAAGTTCTCGAAAACAAGCTTTCGATCTCTTTTTAAAAACAGGGATCTATCACTTACGCTCTTGGGTCAGAACTTCCCCACATGATACAAAAAAAATCCGAGAATTTCTCACGGAGAGGATCGTGAGCTCTTTCCGAGGAGAGGTGAAACCGATCCCCTCCAGAGAAACTCGATCGTTTTTTGAAATTCCTTTTTTCAAAGAAACGGGAGAG
>CAMCYL010000091.1 GCA_945883905.1 Akkermansia muciniphila
GTGCACTGGGGTCAGTCCAATAGTCGATAGTTTTAATATAATAAAACTATAAATTTTTATGGATAACATCGTTGGAGAAGTCTATCTTGAGGGCGTGATCCACCTCCGTTCAAAAACTTCAGCGAGACAGGTCCACCTCTGTCAAAGAACTTCCTCCTTCGCAAAGACTACGGAGGACAAGTCATCGAGACAGATCATCGGCGTTCGCAACAACGCCGATGCAGCAGGTAACGATGCCGTGCAACAAAGCAGTGTGAAGAAGATCCTTCCGAAAACACCAGAACAATTTACCTACGACTTCGACGGGAACGTTCTCAGTGACGGACGCTGGAATTATACATGGGATGGCGAAAATCGTTTGTAAGCGTCACGCCAAGCACCTTGTATTCAGTGAGTCGTAAGTCTATTGGGGTCAGTCCAGTAGTTGATAGTTTAATTGACAAGGAAGTTGTGGTGGAGTAAAGAAGAGAGATGGCAAGAAAGCGTCGGATATTAAGAGAAGGGATGATGTATCACGTGATGGGGCGTGGGAATGAGCGCAAGAGGATTTTTGAGAGTGACGAGGATCGTGAGATGTTTTTAGAGGTGCTGAGTGAGGGGTTGGTTCGGTACGAAGCGATATGTCATGCGTGGTGCTTGATGGGAAATCATTATCATTTGATGATTGAGACGGTATTGCCGAATTTATCAGAGTTGATGAGGTGGATAGGAACGACGTATACGGTCCGTTATAATCGCAAGAGGGGACGAGTGGGACATTTGTTTCAAGGGAGGTATCATGCGGAGGTGGTGGATAAGGAGAGTTACACGAAGCGGTTGATTCTTTATATTCATATGAATCCTGTGAGGAAAAAGCGTGGGGTAAAAAAGGATCAGAAGGTCTATGTAGGAGGTTTAGAGGAGCTTCGGGAGTATGAGTGGAGTAGTCACTTGGGGTATTTGGGAGAGAAGATGAGAGAACGAGAGGGTTTTGAGTTATCTCGAAGGAAATATTGGAGGAGTGGAAAGGATTACGAAAGGGAGGTGGGCTGGGAGTTGGCGAATCGGGTGAATTTGAGTTTTCGAGAAGAAGCCCGAGCGGGGATAGCGATTGGGGGAGATGGATTTCAAAGAACGATAGAGAGTCATTTGGCACAACAAGAAGGGGAAGGACAAGGAATCTCCAAAAAGATGGAGTTGGTGCGAAGGCAGCAAGAAGTCGAGAGGCTTTGGAGAGCAGAGAAAGAAAAGAAGTGGCAGATCTGGATTCGCTACGAGTATGGAAAAGAGAGGAAGGCGAGCTTAGCCAGAGAGTATGGGTATGCGAATGGGAGTGGAGTTAGGGATGTGATTGAAAGAATTAAAGTAAAATGGAAAAATCAGAGTGAAGCAGAGATTATAAAGAGAATAAAATCTTATGAAAAACAAATAAAAAACTACTAACTACTGGACTGACCCCTGTGCTTGTTTTTTACTTACGGAGCCCAGAGGGAATCAATATTCCAGAGAGTAGAACCCGAGGTCGGTATTTTAATATTTTGCCATTTATTTTTTAATCCGACATAACTGGTGGGCGTGACGAGATAGATGAGCGGGAGTTCCTGACTTAGAATCATTTGAATTTCGGCGACGAGCTTAATTCGATTCGGTTCATCCATCGTCACGACTTGAAGATCCATTAATCGATCAATTTCTGCCTGCCAAGCGGTAAACGGTTTGTTTTGTTTTGGAAACCAGAGATTCATTTGCCCGGAGCTTTTCAAGACTGAAAGACTCCCTGCTGGATCTCCTCCTCCCGTAAGTCCAAGAATTCCGGCTTCATAATCGTAAGATTGATCAACCTTGGAAATGAAGGTGTTGAAGTCTTGAAACTGAAGATTTAAAGTAATTCCAATCGATTTGAGATTTTCTTTGATTGTGGTGGCGATGTTTTGACGAATTTGATTTTCCTGATTGGTAATCACGGAAAATTCAACGTGATGGCCCTCTGAATCGTAGAGTTTACCATCCTCATGGAGAGTCATCCCGATTTCAGCAAGGAGTTTTTGAGATTGCGTGAGATTAAACGGGTAGGTTCTTACTTGGGGGTTGTGCCACTTTCGGTTGGCAGGACTATAAAAAGAGGAGAGCGGAGCACCTCGACCTAAAAGCACGCCATCAACGATGCCTTGCCGATCGATGGCATAAGAGATTGCTTGGCGAAATCGGCGATCGGAAAACCATTTGAGTTTATGAGGAATGACGTATGGCTTGCCTTCTTTATTATTGCCGGAGTTTAAATTAAACCAAATGAAGGAGATGTTCGTCGAGGGGCCTCGATCGTGAAGGGTAAAATCTCTCTTTTTCTCGTTTTTTTGAACCCATGTTTTTTGATCCGGAGGGATATCCATACAATCGGATTGTCCTTTGGCAAAAGCGGTGACGCTTCCGCTGATATCTTGAGTAAATTGAATCAGAAAGAGATCGATATAAGGAAGCCGTTTTTTTTCTAAGTTAACATTCCAATAGTAAGGATTTGGAACCAGCAACATTCTCTGGCCCGTTTGATAAGAGTGGATTTTAAAAATGCCGGCACCGACGAAGCGTTCGGGAGAGGATTTTGCCATGCCAGAGGTCCAGATTTTGAGGAGATTTCCGCTGTCATAGGCATCCTGGAGAATATGGCGAGGAAGGATTTCGATACTACCGATGAGGTAGAGAAAGGGAGCATAGGGGGAGGGGAGCTCGATGGTTAATGTATGAGGGTCGAGCGCAGAAACAGTGAACGGTTTGCCATCGAGCATCATGAAATCTTTAGCCGGATTCGGATAACGCGAGTCGTAAAGACATCGAAAAGTAAAAACGAGATCTTGAGTCGTTAAGGGATGTCCATCAGAGAAGCAGAGTCCTTTCCGAAGGTGAAAAGTGTATTTTTTAAAATCGCTACTGATTTCCCAAGATTCAGCTAAAGCCGGTATCACTTTTTCTTCGATGGGATTGTAACTTGTCAGCGTTCCATGAATGAGTCCAATAATAGCAGAGGAGCTACTGTCTGTGGATCCCAGAGGATTTAATGTTTTAGGTTCACCGGTGTTTATGGAGATAAATCGTGAACCGAATTTTCCAATGGGGAATGGAGAGATCTCTTCGCTCCCATTTAAAGGGAGGTTTTGACGAGGAGGGAGTGGGGTTCGATTGCAGCCGATAAAAAAAAGAGCGACAAGAGGAATGAATCGACACAGAGGTTTTATTTTAGAGTTTAAAATAATGGAAGTCATGGAGTGTTCACGGTTACGATGGTTTTGCTAAAAATTCAATCGCCTCTTGCCACCAAATTTCCTGGGGATGGTGGGAAATACTATTATGATCCGCATTGGGGATGATCCATTTTTGTTTTGGATTTTGAAGTGAATCATACAGTTTTTCTCCGATCCAAGCGGGGATGATTTGATCTTTTTCGGCAATCATGAAGGCGACTTTTCCTGGATAATTCTGAAGAAGTTTATCGCTCGGGTATCGTTCGGTTAAAATGAGAGAAATGGGAAGGAGAGGGTAGTGAACGGAGGCCGTTGTGGTCATATTGTTAAAGGGAGTGATGAGTAAGAGTCCTTCTATTTTAAGGGGGCGTTTGGCGGCGATATAGGAAGCAACCCCCGTTCCGAGGGATTCTCCGACGAGAAGAATGGGGCCTTGAATAGAATCGACGGCTTGAAGGGCTTTTTCGACAATGATCGATTCCTCTGGAGCTCCCTCTCGATGGCCAAATCCGGGATACTCAAAGAGAAGCACAGGCCACGATTCTGTTAAAGGATTTGATCGAAACGGTTTCGATAAAT
Organism: Akkermansia muciniphila; assembly: GCA_945883905.1. Classification (GTDB taxonomy): domain Bacteria; phylum Verrucomicrobiota; class Verrucomicrobiia; order Methylacidiphilales; family CAMAQI01; genus CAMAQI01. The sequence continues at coordinate 3,795 of CAMCYL010000091.1, forward strand.
AGTCTCGAATGACAGCAGGAGCCTCATTTCCATGGAGGATGAGGATCGTTTTTTGAGAATGGAGGGGGGACTGTTCATCTCCAATCATCCAGCCGCAGAATTCTCCCTTGAGATCAAAAAACTCTTTCCCATGAAATTGTTGAGCGGCTTTGATTTGATCCTCTCGATTGAATCGTTCTGGGTGATAAAGAAGCTCTTTTTGAATGGAGTAGATATAAAGGCAAACAAGGAGATAACCTAGTAAGCCGCCGAAGAGAATTTTCCCCCATCGACTTTGAGGTGGCTTTGAGGGTGAATTTATTTTCATACTTTAATAAAAAATAGAAAACAATTAAAACTTAAAAAGAATAGGGAATTCTCGATATCGAGAGATTAGGAAGGCAGTAAAATTTTCGAATTCAAGTGATTCATTTTTTCGATTTTTCCAGAGCGATTTCGTGAAAACATTTTCCTCCCATAATGGAGCGGTAAAAAGTCCGTTGCCACTATAACCTAAACGGAGTTGTCGGGCGAGCTGGTTTGCGCAGTAAAGAACGTGAGGAAGGGGGCTTTTTTTGGAGTTAAACTCCACCGCTTCATGTTGTTCGATCGCCTCGATGAGTGCATTGGGGAATCGTTTTTCACGAAGCCAATAGGAAATGATTTCACCGTGGTGAATCCCAAATAGATCGAGTTCTAAGCGAGAGAGGGAGAGTTGATCGACAATGGATCGATTCATAAGATTGAAAAAAGCGAGGGGATAGAGATCGGCTAAAATAATTTTTCCAAGATCATGGAACAATCCCGTGGCAAATTCGATCCCTGTTTTTTTAAATCCAAGGAGATCATAAATATCTTCGAGGATAAAAGCGACTGCGATTTGATGTTGCCAGAGAGGGGTCCAGTGAAAATAGGAGGAGGGGGGAAGTTCGTGATTGAGAGAAAAATCAAGAAGAGCAAGGGATTGTGATTTTTGAGCTCCGATTGTTTCAAGACATTCTCGGCGTGATGCTGGGGAGAGTTCTAGTTCTGATTTAAAAAAAATGGAGAGTTGATCGAGAATGAATTGGAATCCTTTGAATTTTTCAGAGGCCTCCATGAGGTCATCGAAGTTTCCTTGATCTCCTTTTGCGATTTCGAGAAAGGTATTGGAGGAGTTTTCGAGGGGAAGGGGTTGGATTCGATTTGTGAGAGATCCGAGGATTTGAGCTCTTGAAAACTGACTATTGATTTGAGCGGGCGCCTTTGACCACTCCGAGTAATTATTTTTGAGGAGTCCGTAGGCGAGATCTCGCTTTCCAGAGGGAAGCTCTTCGGGAGGTCGAGGGATCGGTTTAAAGTCATTTTCTTGAGCCGATTCGTATCGAAAGCGTTCTAGATCCTGAAGGACCTGAAGGATCTCTTGATAGTTTTGAAAGCGATTATCTGGATTCCGTTCCATCATTTTTCGAATGAGATGGACGAGTCCGATGTTAAGATTTGAGGCAAGGGCAAGTCCATAAGGAAACGGTTTTTGAATATGGCCTTGAATAATTTCCTCGATGGTATCTCCTCCAAAGGGCGGTTGTCCGACCACTAAATGAAAGAGCGTTGCGCCGAGGGAGTAAATATCGGTGCGGAGATCTGTTTTTTGTCGGTAAATTTGCTCGGGGGAGACGTAATAGGGAGTTCCATAGATATCATTATCTTCGGTATTATTTGAATGAGAGATATTTTGAGCCAATCCAAAATCTGCCAAAAGAATCATCGGTTTTTGATCGACTAGAAAATTAGAGGGTTTGATATCCAAGTGGATTAATTGATGGCGGGCTGCATATTCTAAGGCCGAGACGGCTTGATATAAAAACCATTTAGACTCCCCTAAATTTAGTTTTTTATCGGCATCGATCCAGTCATCTAAAGTTTGTCCTTCGACAAAGGCCATACTAAAAAAAGAGATTTGATTGACGCGTCCGATATAATAGATGGGGACGATATGGGGATGTTGAATCGAGGCGACACGGAGTGCCTCTGCTTCAAAGTTTTGGAGATATTGTTCATTTTGAGCAAATTCGGGGAGCAGGACTTTAATCGCCACAAAACGCTCTAGGGCCGGTTCAAACGCCTTATAAACAGTGCCGACCCCTCCATCGGCAATCTTTTCCATTAGGACATAATGACCTAACTGGACCCCCGGAGCCAAGTCGCCAACCTCTTGAGGCTCAAACGAATTCATCGTTTGATTTTCTCAAAAATTCCGCAAATGACCAGAATAAAGAAACGACTTAGGACACTACTGTCCATGTCTAGATTTGAGAAGTGATTTAGAGGAGGGGGATTGAAATCTTAAAGCAGTTCTCACGCCACGCCGCGACGCCGCAACGTCAGAGGGGGGATTGGTTTCACCTCTTCTCGGAAAGAGCTCACGATCCTCTCAGCGGGAAATTCTTGTATTGTTTTTAATGGAGCGCCGACCGCTGGGCGGCATGGATCAGGGGTGGATTTAAGGACGAGGAGGAAAAGTCAAAATACCCCCCCTTCGCCCATGCCTCCCGGCGGTCGGCGCTCCATTTCTCTTTTTAAAAATAGGGAGGAGGCTCGGAGGAGCCGTGGTCAGAACGAGGGGGGAGTAGGGATTTAACGTGGCGTCGTCGTGTCGTTGCGTGAGGCAATGTCTTTATTTTTTTATTTTAGCTGGACACTAATGGACTTAGGAGTCGGGAAATTATTTCGGTGTTATCTATCTGCTGCATTCTTGCTTTCTCAACTATAATCAGCGAGTCTTCTTGAATGGAATCTTCTGTAGGTGCTGTGACTTTTGATTATTCGCCGTGGTCGGAGTTAGATACTCACCTGTTTAAGGAGGGGAATCATTTTTCGGTCGATCAACGGCTGGGAGCTCATCCCGTTGAGGTTCGAGGGGTTCATGGAACTTATTTTTCAGTTTGGGCCCCTCATGCCGCAGAGGTTTGTGTGGTCGGGAATTTTAATGAATGGGAGGCCGGCCGTCATGCCTTGGGATCAAGACCGGATGGAACCGGAGTTTGGGAGGGGTTCATTGCGGGGGTGGGCAAAGGGGCTTTGTATAAATTTTGGATTCGCTCCCATCATCAAGGTCATATTGCTGAAAAGGCCGATCCTTTTGCCCTTTATACGGAGTGTCCTCCAAAAAGCGCCTCCGTGGTCTGGGATTTAGAATATTCTTGGAGTGATCACGAGTGGATGAAATTTCGCTATGAGAAACAACATCAGAACGCGCCGATTTCGATTTATGAGGTGCATCTCGGCTCTTGGAAAAAAGTGGTGGAGGATGGGAATCGCTCTTTGAGTTATCGCGAGATTGCGCCTGTTTTAGCCACTTATGTGAAAAAAATGGGATACACTCATGTGGAGTTGATGCCTATTATGGAGCATCCTTTTTATGGCTCTTGGGGATATCAGATCACCGGATATTTTGCGCCGACGAGTCGTTTTGGGTCGCCGCAAGATTTTATGGAGTTCGTCGATGTGATGCATCAAAATGAGATTGGGGTGATCCTAGATTGGGTTCCCTCTCACTTTGCGAGTGATGGTCATGGACTCGCATATTTTGATGGGACCCATCTCTTTGAGCATGCCGATATGCGTCAAGGGTACCACCCAGATTGGGGAAGCTATATTTTTAATTATGGCCGAAGTGAGGTTCGCAATTTTTTAATCAGTAATGCGTTGTATTGGTTGAAGCACTATCATATTGATGGATTGAGAGTGGATGCCGTCGCCTCGATGCTTTATTTGGATTACTCGCGAAAAGAGGGAGAGTGGATCCCGAATAAGGAGGGGGGCAGAGAAAATTTGGAGGCGGTGGAGTTTATCAAGCGTTGTAATGAAATGGTCTATCAAGAGTTTCCCGATGTTCAGATGATTGCCGAGGAGTCCACATCGTGGCCGAATGTTTCACGTCCTTTGTATGATGGAGGATTGGGATTTGGTTTCAAATGGAATATGGGCTGGATGAACGATACGATTCAATATTTCTTAAAAGATCCTTTATTTCGAAAGTATCAGCACGATCGTTTAACCTTTAGTCTTTGCTATGCGTTTTCGGAGCATTTTGTGCTTTCGATTTCGCATGATGAAGTCGTGCATGGAAAGGGATCCCTTTTAAGTAAGATGCCGGGAGGAAGTGATTTTGAGAAGTTTGCAAATATGCGACTTTTTACTGGATACCAATTTTTGCATCCGGGGAAGAAGCTGATGTTTATGGGAAGTGAATTCGCTCAGGGGAGGGAGTGGAATCATAATCATAGTTTAGATTGGGATCAATTGGGGAATCCCTTTCATCGTTCGCAATCGACGTGGGTCTCTCATTTAAATCATCTCTATCGCAACGAACCCGCGCTTTATGAAGGAGAGGCCGATCCGAGTCGTTTCTATTGGATCGATTGTCACGATGGCGATCATTCGGTGCTTTCCTTTGCTCGTCAAACCCCAGGAGGGACGACGACAATGATTGCTGTTTTTAATTTTACCCCTGTACCACGAGAGGATTATCGGATTGGTTTGCCTCGGGGAGGATTTTGGAAAGAGATGCTCAATAGCGATGCCGCCGAGTATTGTGGATCGGGAAGAGGGAATTTTGGTGGACAAGAGGCGGAGCAGATTCCTTGGCAGAATCAACCGTGGTCGATGAAGATGCATCTTCCCCCGTTGGCGATGGTGGTTTTTAAATTAAGGGTATAAATGGGGATTTTGATTGGAGCTCAGATGGAGCAAGTGAAAGAGGGGTTAAGGAAGTTATTGGGACTCTAAAAAAGCGGAAAAGCCTAAAGAGATATTTAACCGCTTATCTTCACTCATTGGCACTTATCAAATCAAAATAAAGACAGAAAGCCAATTTTAACCGCCAAAATAAAGTCAAAGTGAAAGACAATTCATTTGAACCACTTATTTTCGCTGATCCTCACAAAACCAAGAGGAGCGTTTAGCGACGAAGAGTAAAAGAAGCTGAGCCTGACAGGTTTGGCAGGCGGTTGAAGGGTTGCAAATGAAAAGTCAAAATAAAGAACATGAGGCGCAGAGATTTTAAATTCCGAAAACAGACTGAATCTCTGCTGTTTTCAAGGCCTTCCGAAATTCACTCCCGTCCAAAACAACTTTGGATTTGAGAGGGAAAATCGAAGAGGGGGATTGAAATCCTAAAGCAGTTCTCACGCAACGCCGCTACGCCGCAACGTCAGAAAGGGAGAGGATCGTGAGCTCTTTCCTATCGGCGCCTCCTTTGTCGGCTGCCGCCTCCAGAGAATTTCTCCCGTTTCTTTGAAAAAAGGATTTTCAAAAAACGATCGAGTTTCTCTGGAGGGGATCGGTTTCACCTCTCCTCGGAAAGAGC
>CAMCYL010000092.1 GCA_945883905.1 Akkermansia muciniphila
TAATTCAGGATTGAGTCCAAACTCAATCGATTCTGTTTTATATCTCTTGATCCATTGCGTGACTCCGCGACCTTGGCGGTTAACACTCCCATTCCTATTCCTGCTTCCGTGCCTTCCTTAGAGAATTCCTAATGACGAATCTGGGTTTAAAATTCCTAACGCAGAATCTGTGTTTAAAGTGAAAAGTTCGAAGGACTAGAGGGGTTACCCGAATCGACAGACCCATTCTCCTTTAAAGTCGGGGAAACGAGAGCGGTATTGATCGAGCTCTGAGGTGTGAGAGATCATGAGAAGATCGACGGGATATTTTTTCAGACAATCAGGAGAGACGACTTGGATTCCTTTTCCGGGAATCCAGTAATTTTGTCTTTGAGGGATTTCATCGATGATATATTCGATTGGCAGGATTTGGATTTGGTTAAAATAGACTTGAGTACGACGAGAGGCACTTACCGCACCGATTTTCTTTCCCCTTTGTCGTGCCTCGAGTGCTTTTTTGACAGGGAGTGAATCGAAACGTTTTTCGTAGGCTGATTTGAGGCGTAAGAGATGGGGTGATATGCCGTCGAAATTAGCCTCACTGAGGACAGGAGATCCTTTGCGAAAAACGTGGCGTTGAACATTCGTATTATGGACGGGATTAAAGCTTTCGACATATTCGAGGCCGAGGGGATCGAGGCATGTTTGTAGAGAGGAGAGAGTCCAGAAATTAGCTTGAGAATGATTTAAGAGATCCCACTGTTCATTGGCAAGGAGACGTTCAAATGAAGGTTCTTCGATCCAGAATTCTCCGCCGGGGATTAATAAAAGGGAGGCCGTGTGGAAAAAATGTCGAGCCTCTTCAGTATTTCGGAGGGCGTTGGTCAGACAAACCACATGGGCCCAATGATCAATTTGATATTTATCGACGAGTGCTTTCGTGAGCGGTTCTCGGATCCATTGAATTGTTGGATTGGTGGGAAGTTCCCCTGAGGATTCAAAATCGATGCCGAGTTTATTCCATAAAGAGGGAAGGGCATCCATGAGGAGGCCATCATTGCTTCCGATCTCGATGAAGTGAACATTGTGATTGAGTTCGTAACGGTCACAAAGAAGAGCGGAGAACTCTTTATAATGCGAGACAAGACCTGCAAATTGGGAGGAGGGGAGTGCGTGTCGACTGCTTTGGAAATGGGGGTTGAGAATTTCTTGGATTTGAATGAGTCCACATCGTTGGCATTGAAGCAGTGTGAGAGGGATTTTAGGGATTTTAAGGGCGATTTCTTGAGAGGAATTTAAAGGTCCGACAGGGGGCATCGGATTCATGTGGATTAATTCTTTAAGTCCAGTCGCTGGAAAACTGCATCCTCGGCAGTTTCGAGTTTTTTGATAGAGATCGATCATTTTAAAAATCGGGATGGATTTTCAAATTAGGGGCGCCAATTGCCGAGCCATTTCTTATTTTCCTCAATCTCTTTCATTCCTGCCGTTGACCAAAGATCAAAAAATCCTGGATTCATTCCGGAATCGTTTTCATTTTTACGGTATCCGTAAGCATGATCCCAAGGATCAATGAGATAAGTGATTTCCTCTTTGGAGAGGCGAGATTGTTTGTCGACTTGAGTGACACGTGCTTCAAAATATACGGTTCCTTCTGCGGCCTCTTTATAGTTTTTTCGACCGCAGAGCGCTTGGAAAAGCACTTGGGAGGCGGCGATGTAGGATTCGGATTCTGGATCGCCATCTGTTTCAGTATTGGGGGCCGATTCGGGGGCGGGGTAATCTCCGTTATCCATTTTATATCGTTCGAGCGCCGACTCGAGAGCTACGATTTCCGTCGTCGCTCTTGATTTTTTTCCTTTTTCCATGACTGGTTTGGCGACCGACATTCCCATGCCGGCAAGAATGGCGATGATTCCAATAACCACTAAGACTTCAATCAGAGTAAAGGCGCGTTTATTCATAAAAGGTTACCAAGAGCCGAGGGCTTTTTCCGGTTTTTCTTCAGTACCTCCTGCGCGGGAGTAGATTGCGACAGAGGAGTTTACAGGAATTTCTTCTTCAATGTTTTTGCAAGCGGAATCCGGTTGCACTCGAACGATCCCGTCATAATCTCCATCGAGAATCATGACGTAAAATCCGATCGCTTTGCCGAAAGTGGGATCTTTGAGAGCTCCCTCGGGAGTGAGATCTTTCTTTTTAAAGGAGATATAATTCACTTCTCGAGGATTTGAAAAACGAGGTTCTTCGACTCGGTCCAAGGTAAAGGGGTCCTTATTTCCTTGAAGCATGATAACCATTTCCTTCCAGTCCTCCTCTTCAGAAAGCGTGTAATCCTCTGCTCCTGCATCGTTCGGAATCGGGAGTCGACTATAGTCGGATTGGTAGGCACTCATGGCAATTTTTAGATTGTTCATCATCGTGTTTGCCTCGGCGTTGTGAACGGTCTTAAAAGCGGCAGTCGCTCCGGTGAAGCCGATTCCTGCTAGAATCGCAATGATAGAGATGACGACGAGAAGTTCAATCAGAGTAAAGCCACGACGGGAGGGGTAGAGGTTTCTTGAAATCATAAGAAAGATCTTAAGTATTAAAAATTGAAAGACCATTAAAAAATCAAGACTTCCCACTGCCGTCCAAAACAACTTTGGATTTGAGAGGGTAAATCGAAGAGGGGGATTGAAATCCTAAAGCAGTTCTCACGCGACGCCGCTACGCCGCAACGTCAGAGAGGGAGAGGATCGAGAGCTCTTTCCTTTCGGCGCCTCCTTCGTCGGCTGCCGCCTCCCGAGAAACTCTCCCGTTTCTTTGAAAAAGGGATTTTCAAAAAACGATCGAGTTTCTCTGGAGGGGATCGGTTTCACCTCTCCTCGGAAAGAGCTCACGATCCTCTCTACTGGAAATTCTCGGATTGTCTCGCCGTCTTGTCCGCCGTAGCCTTTGCGAAGGTGGAAGTGCTTGGACGAAGGAGGAGGCGTCGTTAACGGAACCCCCGCTCACCCTTTGCAAATCTTCGATTTGGTTGCGCCCCCATTGACCCCTGCGCCAAACGTTCGAGACCTTGTTTTACAGCAACTGCTTCGCAATCGGTTTTCCTGGTTGGTTGAATCCCTGTTACCCCTATTCAAACCTTTCAGATTCCATGGGTTTTATTTCGTTTTACGAAGGTTTTGCCCTCAGCTCTCCAACTTCTTTCCCTTTTTGGATTTTCGCTTTGCGATGGGAGTGCGTGAGATACTGTATTTAAGTTTTTTTTGTTTTAGTGGCACTAATGGGCTTCCATTCTCTTCATCTGTGGGTACAATCCTGTGAGATGGTTTATTCCTTAATCGCAGGATTGATTGGATTATTTGTTTCGATAATCACGATTCCTATTTTAATCGCTAAAGCGCGCTCCGGTTTTGGAGTGGATCAGCCGGATGGGCTTCGTAAAACTCATCTTCAGGGAATCTCCCGATTGGGAGGGATTTCATTAGCGATCGTTTTTTGTCTCGGAGCGATTTTTTTAAGTTTCCAGAAGAGTCCTGTCGCTTCTCTTTGGATTCCGACGTTGGGAGGGCCGATCGCGATGTTTTTATTGGGGCTTGTGGATGATTTTAAGCCGTTGGGAGCTCGATTTAAATTAGGGGGGCAGATTTTGATTGCGATCGGGATCTATTCATTAGGGCTGCGGATTGATTCGATGACCTATCCTGGGGGAGATTTTACAGTGGATCTGACTCGTTTTAGTTTTTTGATCACGATTTTTTGGCTTATTGCGATTCCTAATTTAGTCAATTTGATTGATGGGGTTGATGGAATTGCGGGAGGTCTTGGGGCGTTTTTATTTTTAACTTTAGGGATAGTGGCGATCCAGTCTCAACAATGGGGGATTGTTTTCGTTTCGTTAGCAATGGTCGGGGCATTGATCGGTTTTCTTTTTTATAATTTTCCTCCCGCCAAGATTTTTTTGGGAGATGGAGGGGCCTATTTAATTGGGTCGGCAATTTCGACGCTTTCTTTGATGAGTTCGAATAAAGGATCGATTGCCGCTGCCCTATTAGTGACGATTGTTGCGTTGGGAATTCCGATTGCCGATACTTTATTCGCTCTTTGTCGGCGTTTTTTAAAGGGATATCCGATTTTTCGGGCGGATGCGGGGCATATTCATCATCGTTTACAAAAAATTGGGCTTTCAAAGAGGCGAATGGTCTTAGGAATGTATGCGATTTTTTTTATTCTAGGGCTTTTTGGGTTGAGTATTTTCTGGAGTCAGGGGCGAACTTTACCGATTGTGGGGGGCTTTCTTTTTTTATTCGCCATTTATTCAATTAAAAACTTAGGGTATATACAATCGTGGAGTCATTTCCGTATCAAGTTCGATTTGGCCGTTCATCGGCGATCGCAAGTCCAATACACGTTATTAGCAGCGGAATTGTTGGAGTTACAGGTTGAACGGGCTCGTGATTTTAAGGAGTACAGAGATTTTTTTAAAATAATAGCAGGAGGGGTTGGTTTTGATTTAGATCGAAATGCGGGGAGATCGGTTTCGATTGTTTTGAGAAATGGAGAACGGGTTGTTTTAGGGGTCTCAGAAAAGGAGGAGATAGAGCATTGGGAAAATCTGGCCGGATTATTTCTCTCTGCGTTGAATCAATCATTAAAAAAGTGGGTCTATGCAAAGTTCAATGATTAAATGGGTCCTTTCTTCATTGATTGTGTTTCTTTCCGTCATTTTATTTGGAGGGGTTGATCTTTGGGCACAAGTGATTGTGATTGGAGTTTGGATTTTAGGGGCAAAAGTGCAACCTTTGCGAGGGGATGTTTTTCCTTTTTATATCGGGATCGGTATTTTGATGTTTTTTGTTTTTTGGGGGGCGAAGGAGCTTTTGCCTGCGCAGTTTTTTTTCGAACCGTATTGGAGAATTTCGCTTCGCGAGGATTACGATGTTGTATTGGGAGGCATTCATCATCCTGAATGGATGCGTTTCATCAAACTTTTGATTGCTGTTGCAGGGGTGGCGGGGTTGGTTTGGTGGTGGCGTTCATTTTCCGATACACGAACCTTGAGGATCCATTTGGCATGGAGTGGATTTATCGTGGCGGTCGTTGTGGCTATTTGTTCTTTTGGGTTACGGGATGAGGCTATTTTTAAGATTCGGGAAACCGTTGGATATGACCGATTTGGGCCCTTTCCGAATCGCAATCATACGGGGGCGTTTATGGTGTTAGGGCTTTTTTTAGGTTGGGGATGTGGGTGGGAGTCCTTTAAGCATCGATTGACATTACAATGGGTTTTAGCTTCTGCAGGAATGATCGTTTTAGGGATGGGATTGATTGCTTCAAATTCTCGTGGGGCGATTGCCTCTGGGTTGCTTTCCTTGTTGATTATTTTAATCTTGATCTGTTTTTATCAGCGCGATTTTCGTTTTCTTGTCGTTGGCCTTGCACTCGTTCTTATTGGAGCCAGTTTTGTGAGTTTATCGGGGACTTCCTTCATGAAAAGAGTGCAAGGAAATTTATTGACCTCAAATGTATTCGAGGGACGAATTGAGATTTGGAGGGATGCAATCAAGGTGATTCAAGATGCTCCGTGGTTAGGGCATGGAGCGGGAATGTACGAGGAGGTGGCACCGTTTTATCAAACGCAAGGAAAGCCGAATCATCAGGTTTTGCATCCGGAAAGTGCGTATCTTCAAGGGGTGGCAGAACTCGGGTTATGCCTCTCTATTTTTGGAGCGGGGTTAATTCTTTTGATGACGATTCCCGCATGGGATGAAATGAGGTTGCATCATCAATTTCCGTTGAGAATTTGTGCTTTGGGAGGACTCATCGCGATGGCGATCCATAGTAGCGTGGATGTGGCTTTTTTTCGTTGGGGAAATGCGGTGATGACAGCACTTTGTTGGGTGATTTTTACCTCGAGACGACTTCCCTCCGTCGATGAATCTTTAAAGATCTCTCGGTGGAGCCTCCTTTTACCAGTACTTTGTTTTTTGGGTTTATCCTTGATTGCGTGGAGGACAGGGACGCGCTGGGGAGAGGTTGAAACTCGTGGATTGAGTACTGCAAAATTAGAGCAGTGGGTGAAGCAGGATCCCTTGAATGGACGTTATCGTCATGAGCGCGGCTTACGCTCACTAGAGAGTCCGGAGAAAAGAGAAATGGCTTATCAAGACTTTCGATTGAGCCATCAACTATTGCCCACAGTTTGGACATTACCCGTGGAGGCGGCGCGAGCGGTACAACCCTATTCTGAGGGAATAGCACTGTCTTTTTGGGGGCGAGGGATCGAGCGATCAGGGCATCGCTCTGATGAGATTTTGATGATGGCCGTCGGTCAGACAAAAGCACTTCCGCGGGCCTCCCTTTTTTGGAGACAATTTGTGGAGTTACATCCCGCATTGATTCCGACTTATTTAATTCAAGAAAAGCCTTTAGATCCCAAGATTCTTTTTGAGATTTGGAAAGAGAGTCGAGGGGGACTCAAAATAATGGAATTAGGGGTTGATGAGCGGAGAAACTTTTATGAGGCGATTATTCAATTGAATGAAGGACTTTTTTGGGATGAGTGGATCAAGCGACAGGGAGTTGATCCCGGAGAGGAGAGGGAGCGTTGGGCCTCTGTCTATCATCGTTTAGGGGAGGATGAAAAGGCTTGGGGGTGGATGGTTCAACTCTGGACTCCGATTGCGCTCCCGTCGATGAAAGAGGGGAAAGAGGATCTTCTTAAAAATGAATGGATTCAGAATCCACAAAATGGGGTCAATACTCGCAATTGGATTGAGTGGCTCAATGCCAATGGGCGAATAGAAGAACGAGATCAAGTGCTGATGCAAACTGTGGCCGGATCCGAATCGGCGCTTTGGTTTCGGCAGTTGGCGGCACAGGTGATGGCAGAGAAGAAAAATTATCGTGAGGCTGTGGAGCTCATTTTAAAATAAGAACATATCCGTCCAAAACAACTTTGGATTTGAGAGGGTAAATCGAAGAGGGGGATTGAAATCCTAAAGCAGTTCTCACGCCACGCCGCGACGCCGCAACGTCAGAGGGGGAGAGGATCGTGAGCTCTTTCCTATCGGCGCCTCCTTCGTCGGCTGCCGCCTCCTTCGTCGGCTGCCGCCTCCCGAGAATCTCTCCCGTTTCTTTGAAAAAAGGATTTTCAAAAAACGATCGAGTTTCTCTGGAGGGGCTCGGTTTCACCTCCCCTCGGAAAGAGCTCACGATCCTCTCAGGGAGAAATTCTCGGATTTGTTTTTGTATGAAGGGAGGTGAAGTTCTGACCCTACTGATCAGATCGGGGGAGTAGGGATTTAACCTAACTTCCTGAAAAAATTCTCGATTTTTTTGGATATTACCTATGAAAACAGGTTTTTTAGCTTAGAGCTTTCTGCCTACAGGAGAGATCCAGCTTGGGGGTGAGCTAAAAAGTTTATGGATTTTTAGTTTCTCGATTAACTTTTCAAGATGTTCAGGGATTTGAGTGATCTGAGGAGGGAGTGTTGTTTTATTGACCTTTAAAAATCCGACACGGATGGTCTGAAGTTCTCGCAGGATGCGAGGAACTTCTGCTTTTTCCTCTTGGAGGCTCCACTCACGACCGAGTCGTGCGCTGAGCCAATAAGCGATGAAGCAAATTCGAACGTGATTTCGAACTCGGTCATCACGATAGTGATAAACGGGACGAACCTCCATATAGCTTTTGATTTGGCAAAAAGCCTCCTCAACATCAAGGAGATTTCGGTAGTGTTTGAAAACAGTTGTTGAATCCGCTTTTTCAATAGGAAGATTGGTATGCAGTAAATACCATCCATCAATCTGAGCTTCTTTCTCCACCTCTTGATCTTTAAGCGACCATTCTAAAATCCCCTGATCATTGACCTTATAAACAAAGTAGCGATGGGCATTGAGTCTCTCCAAGAGTCGTCCTGTTTGAGAGGCAAGCTTTTGAGGATCAACGTTTTTACGTTGAGCTTTTGCGAGCATTTCAAGGGCCTCTTTAGCTTTTTTAATTCGAGTCTCTCGACGCTCTAAATCTCTTTGCCTGCGCCAATCTCCACCTGCAAGCACATAGCGCTTTCCTTTGTGTTCAATCTCCATGAGTTTGGTTCGATCCCCTAACTCAATTTGATTCTCTTGGGGAAGCTCCTTTAGGAGCGATTGCAAGGAGCTACTACTTAAACGAGTCACATACTCAAGCCCCGCCTCCTCCATCGCTTGTAAGTTAATCTTGCTGCTCATTCCCCCGTCAAAAGCAAAGGTCGCCTCTTCAATCCCAAAACGTCGTCGCAACGTCGTTAAAATCCCTCGAAGGGTTTTATTATCCGCCCGATTGCCTCGTAAAACCTCGACATGCAAGGGAACTCCTTCTCGATCCGTTACCACCGATAAGACCATCTGATGTCGATCCCCTCGATGATCTCGACTATACCCATAACGGGCGAGTGAATCCGGTCCCTTTCCTTCAAAATAAACACTGGTTAAATCATAGAGAGCAATCGTTACGGATTTAGGAAAGGCTTGTTTAAAAAGTCCTTTTTCAATCCCCACCCATTGACCATTGAGTTGATCCATTGCGGCGTAGAGAGCATCTTCTTGGAAAACCTCTTCTGCGGGAAGTCCGCACGCCTGAGCCAGCAAGGTTCCTTGGGCTTGATGAAAAAGATCCTGCTTTGCGCACGGAAATAAGATTCGAGAAAAAATCATCGCCTGTAAAAGACCTCGGCTACGGGAATCAATCTCTCCTAAAATTCGATCCAAATCAAAGCGATCCCAAGCCTCCTTTAAAACCGCCAACCCGCCAAAGTCCAATGCGGAATCGATTTTAACCTTCCCGCTTTCCACAAAAGTTTTTCCCTTAAGGGCCTCAGCCACAAGCTCCCGTATAGAATCAGGAAGCCCTGTCAAATTACAGACCGTTCGAGATCGAGGACCCTCCGCCGTGCGGTAGGACTCTCGAACGAGCCAAGAGACGTAGACTTTTCCTTTTTTAGTCGATTTTGTAGAGGATAAAAACATGTACTACACATATAAATCAAAATTACATATATATGTAAAGAAAAATAAATACATTTTACTTACTACATTTT
>CAMCYL010000093.1 GCA_945883905.1 Akkermansia muciniphila
CTCTCCCGTTTCTTTGAAAAAAGGAATTTCAAAAAACGATCGAGTTTCTCTGGAGGGGATCGGTTTCACCTCTCCTCGGAAAGAGCTCACGATCCTCTCCGTGAGAAATTCTCGGATTTTTTTTGTATCATGTGGGGAAGTTCTGACCCCAAGAGCGTAAGCGATAGATCCCTGTTTTTAAAAAGAGATCGAAAGCTTGTTTTCGAGATCTTTTTTAAAATAGGGAGAAGGCTTGCAAAAGCCGTGGTTAGAACGAGGGGGAGGTAAGGATTTAACGTAGCGGCGTCGCGGCGTTGCGTGAGAACTGCTTTAGGATTTCAATCCCCCTCCTCTAATTCACCACTCAAATCCAGAGCTGTTTTGGACGGTAGTGAATCTCAGGGAATATATTGAATTGACCGACATAAAACCCATTCCTATCTTCCCGCATGCGAAACCTCTTTCTTTTTTTTGCAACAGGAATGCTCGTCGGTGCATTAAGCCTTTTTGGCTATCAACATTTTTTTGGTGAACATCAAGAACTCATTACTGCAAAAGCGAAAATTCAAGAACTCCAAATGGCATCTGTAACCGCCGCCCCGATTAAAACAAATACCCCTGAAAAAGCACCCTCAGCCCTCTCTACTTTGTCTGATCCGAAGCCAGCAACAGATACACCAAAACAATTTGCGCTTCCTCCCGTTAAAGAGGGAGATCACTCTAAATCCGATTTTATGAAATCAATCGTTGATAAGCAGTTAAAGCAACAGCAACAAGATCAACTCTTAATCCTTACAAAACGACTTAAACTATCTCCCGAACAACAGGAAATTGTTAAAAAAAACATGGAATCAGATGCTGAGCACATTTCTAAATTAACAAATCAAGCAATGAGTGGCGAGAAAATGAATCCCGAAGAAATGACAGCCGAATCAAAAAATTTAAAAACTTTGGATCAAGAGCTCGATGCGATTCTAACTCCTGAACAAAAGGCGGAGTATGAAGTCGTAAAAAATGACAAACAAAAATCAAATATCGAAATGAGGGCAAACTTTGAGGTCTCTCAAATCGCTCCTTTAATGAGACTCAATGAAGAACAAAAAGATCAATTTTACGGCATGATCTATCAAATTGAAGAGAAGATGCAAAACCCGGACTGGATTAAATCGAACGCTATAAATAATTCCGTTCCTTCCACAGATCCTAATTTCTATATCAACCGAAGAGATGAACTCAAACTCGAAGCCGCTGAGAAAATTCTTACTCCCGATCAGTTTCAAACCTACAAAACCCACCTTGAATCGGCCGCTGCTCTTCAAAAAGAGATGATCGAAAAATTCTCTCCAAAAAAAACGGAGAGTGGCACTCTATCGATCGGACAATAAAATTTTCTTAATCATAGTATAAAAGCACCTCACAATTTCAAAAAAACTGACACACGATTTTCTTATAAGTTCTGTGCGTAAGAAATAAATGAACGATAATTTCTTAAGACCGAATACAAAAAAGATTTGGTCGCTGTAATTTGACGATGAAGGGGCTCTTTTCCGGGCGTCTCAAAAATGAGTTCAAACGGTTTAATCTCCAATTCCGGATGCGTCGATAAAACTCCTGGATAACAATCACGAATCAAACCATCGAATGCGGTAAATCCGTCGATCTCCGCCGCTCCATTCACGGGCAAAAACGCTCCCGCCGATTTCAAAGCAGGCCTGAGCAGGTCATGATAAAGTGCGGCCCCTTGCACAAAACCGTAAATCCCTTCACTGGTATCATCGGCATGGAGGGAGATGATTCCATGAAAATTTCTCGCGAGTATTTCCTTCTCGAGGATCCGCACCTCCTCTTGAGTGGACCCCCTCCAAAACTCCCGATTGAGATCCTTGCCGTCATGATTATCTCTTGTCTTTTTTGCGAAGCCTGTCGGATTACAGACAGGATAACCTACCAGATCATAACCACAGGTATCTTGTTCATTTTGCGCCAATTCAGCAAAAAACTCGATCAATGCATAGGCCCCCACGGGTTCATCCCCGTGAATCGACCCAAAGATTCCGATACGAAGCGGATCATCCGCTGCTCCATCGCAATATCTCATTCGAGGCACGGAATAAAGCTGATCGCCCACTTTAAACTCTCCCGCATTTGAGCAAAGCACGCGCCCCGTGCGTTCCTCAAGCGAACGCATCTGTTGAAAAACCCCTTCAAGTGGTTCGAGCGAAAAGGGAGATGGCATGCAGGACATCAAATCATCTCGAGTTCAAAAATCAATGACTGACTTCACGTTTAGCCTCATCCGCAAGTGCCGTACTTAAATAACGTTCACCGGTGCTACAGCCGATCGTTACAATCAGTTTTCCTTCATTTTCAGGCCGCTTTGCCACTTGAATCGCCGCCCATACATTGGCTCCCGTCGAAATTCCGACGAGCAATCCCTCCTCTTTCGCCAGACGTCGAGCGGTTTGAATCGCATCGTCGTTACTCACGGTGATGACTTCATCAATGATATCGAGGTTTAAATTCTTGGGAACAAACCCTGCCCCTGTTCCCTGAATTTTATGGGGACCAGGACGCAACGGCTCTCCGTTTCTGGTTTGAGTAATGACTGGAGAATCAACGGGCTCCACGGCAATCGATTTAAATCCTGCCTTACGCTCCTTGATCACTTCAGAGACGCCGGTGATTGTTCCCCCCGTTCCAACTGCCGAGACAAGGATATCGATTTTTCCCTCTGACTGACTCCAAATTTCCTCCGCTGTCGTTTTTCGGTGTACTTCAGGATTCGCTGGATTTTGAAATTGATTAAGAATAATCGATCCGTGGATTTCTTGATTCAATTCCTCAGCACGCAATATCGCCCCTTTCATTCCCTCTTTCGCTGGAGTTAAATACAATTTTGCTCCCAAAAGAGCGAGAAGGGTTCGCCGCTCCAAACTCATGCTCTCAGGCATCGTTAGAATCAAAGAATACCCTTTAACTGCAGCCACAAAAGCAAGTGCAATTCCTGTGTTCCCGGAGGTAGGTTCAATAATCGTTGCGCCTGGTTTCAGTTGCCCTGCTTTCTCTGCCGATTCAATCATCGCCAGACCGATTCGATCCTTAACACTTCCAAGGGGATTAAAAAATTCGGCCTTCACCGCAATCGTCGCAGGAAGACCTTGGGTGATTCGATTGAGTTGAATGAGAGGAGTATTTCCAATACTGGTCAAGACACTGGGGAATAGGGGCATAATGATTTAGGGGTATATGTTTATTTTATGGGGAATAGTCTATATTTACGGTTAGTCGAAAATCAAATCCCAGGAAGCGAGGTTTTCTATAAAACAACAGGAGGAAGTTAAACTCAAAACCTTCACTCCCCGGGAAATCAGAAGATCATCCGATTAGCGGACAGCGATCTTGTCAAAAACTCCGCCATCCGCAAAAAACTTCGCCTGAGCCTTCGACCAGCCGCCAAAATCTCCGTCGATGGTCGAGAGTTTGAGTTTTGCAAACTTATCGGCATATTTGGCCGCTACTTTAGGATCACGGGGACGATAGTGGTGTTTCGCCGCAATCGTCTGTCCTTCTTCGGAATAAAGATATTCCAGATAAGCATGTGCCACCTCCGAGGTTCCACGTTGACTCGCAATACGTTCTACAACAGCGACGGGAGGTTCAGCGAGGATGCTGTTCGAGGGAACAACGATGTCGATCTTCCCCTTAGCCGTTGTCTGATTCAACAAAAAGGCTTCGTTTTCCCAAGCGATCAAAACATCGCCAATGCCGCGTTCGGCAAAAGTTGTCGCCGATCCACGAGCACCGGTATCATAAACGATAACATTGTCGAAAATTTTCTTCACTTCCGCCGTCGCCTTGGATTCATCCCCACCATTCCGATCAAGAGCATCCTTGAAGGCGGCGAGAAAATTCCAGCGAGCTCCTCCCGATGTCTTCGGATTCGGAGAGATCACTTTGACTCCCGATTTTCCGAGATCACTCCACTCCTTGATTCCTTTGGGATTCCCTTTGCGAACCACAAAGACGATCGTGGAGGTATAAGGAGTGCTGTTATGCGGGAGTTTTTTCTGCCAGTCGGAAGAAATCAGCTTCCCTCTTTCATAAAGTGAATTCACATCTCCCGAAAGGGCGAGCGTCACCACATCGGCATCCAACCCATCAAGCACGGATCGAGCCTGCTTCCCAGATCCTCCGTGGGATTGATTAATGACAACATCATCCCCCGTTTTCGCTTTCCAGTATTTTGCGAAGGCCGCATTATACTCGGTGTAAAGTTCACGAGTCGGATCATACGAGACATTCAAAAGAGTGATCTCTTTCGCATCCAGTCCCCCCACAAGAGTGAGAATTAAAAATCCCCAGCTCACCGATTTTTTTAGCTTTGTAATGAATTTCATAATTTATCCCTTTTATTATTTTTAAATTACGATTCCCCCTTCTGAAAAGGGGGAATCATGATTGATTTCCTAGAAGTTAAATTGCAAACGGGTGAGAAAGACTTTCTCATGACCATTAGAAACTTGTGCCGGAGCAGGATTACTGCCGGAATACTGAGCGAACTGAGTTTCATGATAGCTCAAATTAAATCGAACATTTTTGTTCAGATACCAATTGAGTCCCCCCGCCCATGCTTGCGCCCCACTCGAATTCGCTCCTGTCGTCGTGGCAAATCCTCTTTCAAAGGCCTCTCTATCAATTTCAAGCTCCCCATAGCGACCGACGAGCTCAAAAGCTCCCCAAGTGCCTGCTTTAAGATCGAAATTCTTACGGGGAGTAACTCCCTCATAAGAGGCATTCTCTCCCGTCAAGACGTAGGAAGCAGCGACCTGCCATGCTTTATTTTCAAGATTAGCTTGTCGAAACGGAGCAGTTGTTCCTCGAACATCGGTTGAAGAGACAATATACTCTCCAAGCAACCCCCAAGACCCATAGTAGTAATACCCTTGTGGTGACCAACGATAATTATCTCCATCAGAGGTCGTGTTGCTATAACTAAAGAAACGTTGTTGACCATCGGTCCTGTAACCTGTCGTTAAACCATTACCCGCCGTTCCACTGCGATCCCCTTTGTTCCCCCAGCTTCCACCAAAACCGAGGCCGAGACCTTGCAGCTCATCAATCGATGTCTTTTTGAAGGGATGAAAGAAGACGCGACACGCAAATTCTTTTTCATCATCAAAGTCGGAATTCGAAACGTTTTCATTATCGGGAGCCCCATTGAAGATCCCCGCGGCATAACTGATCGACTTATCCAAGAAAGACCCTTGGAATTGAAAGCCAATATCACGGTTCGGAGCCAGGTTTGTGGCAAGGGAACGTTCTGTAAAGAACGCGTTTGAATCCGATTGCAACTGCTCCAAACCGACAGGGGATTTGAATTTTCCGGCTTGGAGTTGAAATCCATCCGAAAACTTCAACACCCCGTAGGCATCCTGAATACTGACCGAGTTTCCACCGAATTCGGGGATCAAATAGAAGTCGAAATATTTTCCAACGCTTCCTGCAAAGATCGTCCGAGCCCGTCGAATCAAGAAACTATCATTATTATTAATTCCCCCATCTTGGAGGAAGGTACGGGTATCGACTTGAAGCAATCCCCGAAGCCGCAACGAATAGTTCTTATCCGCTGAAGTAATCGAAAAGCCTTTGTCGCTAGCCACAATAACGGGAGCCTCTTTTTTCACTGCCGCAGCGGCTTCCTCATTGATTTCACCCTTACGTTCGAGAATATTGATCTTATCGGACAATGCCTCGATTTGAGCCTTTAATGCCGCTATCGTTCCCGTATCCCCTGCTTCATCGGCAAACAAAGCTCCCCCAGAAAGCGATGTGACCGCCAAAACCAGAGCGACTTTCTTATAATTTGATTTTTTCATCCTATTTTGTTCCTCTTCAAGTTTTCGCACTTCCGATTGTCGGATCGTGACTCAAACAATTATTCCTGTTGTCTACACCTCTCGATAACGAGTCAGCGATAAAATGGATCACTCTTTGAAAGAATTCACTTCCTTGGAGTCAAACCGGTGTTTTTCAGTCTTTTCAATCTGAACGACTTGGCCTTGATGGATCGTGATCTGGACGACTCCAAACTGGAGTGATCCAACAAACTCATCCACTACCTCCTGCCACCGTTTGTTTTTTACATTTACCTTCATTGTCTACTTTATTGGTCGTTATTTTTCACATAAAAAAATCGCTTTTATTTTTTATTTAATATGGGCGATTAATTTAATAACGATATAAATAGTCGTTATTAAGCTAATTGTCAAACTATTTTTAAATTAAACCATTTTATCAATAATGAAGTCAAAATACAGCCGACAAACCGCGTGCATCCTCAAAAAAATGCGTTAGAATCACTTCTGTGAATACAAAAACCGATTGGATTGAGGCCCACGAGGATCATCGTCGTGTTTATCAAGACTTTATCTACGTCTATCCCGTAATCTCCCGACGTTCTCAAGGAGTCTCGATCGGCATAAATTTAAATCCCGATAAGATTTGTAACTTTGATTGCGTTTACTGCGAAGTCGATCGAATCACCCCCGCTCGAAAAAAAAAGGTGGAGCTCCCTCAATTGGAAGAGGAACTCCGAGCGATGATCCAGATCTGGAAAGATCACTCTCTCTTTCAAGATGAACCGTTTGCCAGCGCCCCCCTTTCTTGGAGAGGACTTAACGATATCGCCTTCAGCGGCGATGGAGAGCCTACCACATGCCCCGTTTTTGAGGAGGCGGTCGATATCGCCCTCAAAGTGCGATCTGAACTACTCTCTCCTGAGACAAAACTGGTTCTCATCACGGACTCCGCCTGCCTCGATCGACCAGGGGTCATTCGTGGACTGCAAAAAATGCAAAAGGGAGCCCATGAGGTCTGGGCGAAACTCGACGCCGGAACCTCTGAATACTATAAACAGATCAATCGCTCCGCGATCTCCTTTGATCGAATCCTTAAAAACATTCGCGAAACCGCTCAATGGCTCCCTCTTACCATTCAAACCCTCCTCCTCAAAGTTCATGGAGAACTCCCCTCCGAAGGGGAGATCAATGCCTATATTGATCAACTCAAAGAGATCCAGGCTCAAGGGGGTAAAATCAACCAACTTCAACTCTACACCATTGCACGTCCGACTCCGGAAAATTTTGCAACAGCCCTCAATCGTCTCGAACTCGATACCCTCGCGGCATCGATCTTCAAGGCCACGGAAATCCCCCAAGTCCTTGGCTACGGAAAAGAATAAACGCAAAAAAACCGCACCGTCCCAATTGCTTGGATCGATGCGGTTTTTTTTGACTAACGCCAAAATAGATTAAGGCAACTCGACTGGCACCCCTTGATCATTAATCGTGACACTCGATTGCGGATACTCGGCCTGAAGTCCTTTTTGTAGGGCCTCACAAAATTCTGGCTCTCCGTGAACCAACATAAATCGAGATTTTTTGCCGGTGATTCGATGCGTATAAGCAATCAACTCATCATGATCGGCATGACCGGAAAAGGCCTCGAGTCGTTCAACCTTGATTTTAACATGATGGGGCTCTCCAAAAATGTTCACCTTCTTTTCCCCCGCCAAAATCTTGGCCCCTAATGTATTGTCGGCACAATGCCCGACAAAAAGAACCGTATTGCGTTCATCCTCAATATTATTCGCCAGATGGTGTAAGATACGACCGGCTTCGCACATCCCTGAGGCGGAAAGAATAATAATCGGTTCATGGATTTTATTCAGCTCCATCGAAAGACTGACCTCCCGAACATAATGAATATCGGCCCAACCAAAGGGACTCTTATTCGACATTAAATAGTCATGAATCTCCGTATTATAACATTCCGGATGCAGGCGAAAGATCTCGGTTGCATTGACCGCTAAAGGACTATCCACATAAATCGGAATTTTTGGAAAACAGTCCACTTCACGCAATTGATGAAGCATATAAACGACCTGTTGAGCACGACCGACTGCAAAAGTCGGAATTAAAAGTTTTCCCTTTTTCTCAATCGTCTCATTCACGATCCGACAAAGATCCTTTTTCAAACTCTTAATATCTTCGTGCTTCCGTCCTCCATACGTACTTTCTAAGAGAATATAGTCGATATCCTCACAAGCGACGGGATCTCGAAGAATCTCATGCTTTCCACGCCCCACATCCCCCGAAAAGAGAAACCGTTTTTTGACTCCATTTTCCTTATAATCAATAATGATTTGAGCCGAACCAAGAATGTGCCCTGCATCAATAAAAGTCGCCGTGACCCCATCCGCAATCGGAATCGGACGATTATAATCAATCGCCACAAAATGCCCCATAATATCTTCAACTTGTTGTTGCGTATAAATCGGGTGAAACGGAGGAAGGCTTTTCTTCTCCCGCTTTTTATTCACATAAGCCAAATCCTGCGCCTGCACCTTCGCCGAGTCGGCAAGCATGATATTACACAGATCTCGTGTCGCAAAAGTCGTATAAATATTCCCCTGATACCCATGAATTCCTAAAGTCGGTAGATTTCCAGAGTGATCGATATGGGCATGAGAGAGAATGACGGCGGTGATCTCCTTGGGATCGAAGGGGAGGTTTTTATTTCTTTCATAGGATTCCTCCCGCTTTCCCTGATACATCCCGCAATCGAGAAGAATTTTTTGACCATTGATCTCAAGAAGATGCTTAGATCCCGTTGTTGTACGAGCCGCCCCGAAAGAAGTAATTTTCATAGTAGCTAATACAATCGTACATCAAAACTAATAGTTGTCCAAAGGGAAGTTACTATTTTTTATCTTTTTTTATAAAAAAAGAGATTTCACTAGAATTAAACACTACTGTCCAAAACAAAAAAACCTTAAATACATTGTCTCGCGCAACGACGCCACGACGCAACGTTAAATCCCTACTCCCCCCCTCGTTCTGACCACGGCTCTTTCGAGCCTCCTCCCTATTTTTAAAAAGTTCTCGAAAACGAGCTT
>CAMCYL010000094.1 GCA_945883905.1 Akkermansia muciniphila
ACAAAACTTTCAGCTAACCCGCTTCTTTTCCAGCGCTTTAGCATTCGCGATGGGGGAGTGCCAACACTTGAGCTTGGTCAAAAAATTGTCGCCCATCTTCAATATGAAATTGAGCGGGGTGAAAAAATTTATCTCCACTGCTGGGGAGGGCGTGGACGCACCGGCACTGCGGTCTGTCTTTATCTCATGGTGACAGAAGGACTCTCTGCAAAAGCCGCACAACAAAAACTAGCCTCATTAATCAAACCCCGAGCAGAGCTCTTTGAGCCCACTCCTGAAACCCCGGCCCAGTTTAAATTTCTGGATGAATTTGAAAAATACCTCGATTTACATTCAAAGATCTCAATCCTATGTTAAAAATCACTTTCAACCCTATGAGTAATCGAGCAAATCCCGAAAACCGAAATGTGCTCCATCGGCTCCGTTTTATCGAGCTTCGTGCTTGGTGGGTCGGAATTGTTCAACGAGGGATGATTCAAGAAAAGTTTGGCATCTCGATTGCGCAGGCCTCTGGCGACATTCAAGCCTACCTTGAAAAAAATCCCGGAAGCTTGGTTTACGATAAGAATCGAAAGTACTATGCCGCAGCTCCTATGATGAAAATGGTTCTGGGTCAGCCTCTTTTTGAAGAGGCCTTGGATCTTTTTTTTGGAGGCGAATCGCTCCTATACTCTTCTCCCTCGATTACCCCTTGCTCTTTGAGTTCAGGAGTCGATTCCCTTCTCCTTCCTGCACGTACCGCGCAACCGGAAGTTTTACAGGGCATCTTTCGTGCCGCCTATCAACGACAGGCGATCCCGATTTATTATTTCTCGGTCGCCAGAGGGTCGGCGATCTGGAGAATTATTGAACCCCGAGCATTCGGCTACGATGGGCAGCGATGGCATGTAAGGGCTTATTGTCAGGAACGAAAAGACTTTCGGGATTTTGTTCTGGGACGAATCGAGAAAATTGGCGCCCCATCAGACCCTGTCAACCCAACCGGAAAAGACGATGACTGGGAGACCGAAGAGACGCTTTTTCTAAGCCCTGCTGACGAACTTAATCCCTCGCAGCGCAAAGCAATCGAGATGGACTACCACATGCAAAACGGACTTCTCCAAGTGAAAGTTCGACGGGCCATGAAGCACTACTTTTTGCGATCCCTTCGAATTGATTTCCCTGAACAAACGAATGCGCCTCTCCATTTAAAACTTACAGACGCTCCCCCTTTTGAATCATCCCTGAACTTAAAGTTGCAAGTAAACATTGAGCCTGCAAGTAAATCTCCCTCCATCAACTCTCTGCCCTCATCGACCCAGGGTTCTGGCAAAGTTACCATTAGTGGTGTCGCCCTCATGATGGCCTCTCTTCCAGAGTTTCCTTATCTCGATGAAGAAATACTTAATGCCTTAATGCTTCTCACCCTTTGCGTTCTACCTGAAGAAGCTGTTCCTAAAATTGATTATCGTATCGATGAGGGAATTGTTTGGAGCGAGCGAATTCGGGAGAGCATCGCCACCGCAAAAAATAACCATCTCATCGAATCCGCAGATCAAATTAAAATCACATCGGACGGAATTTTTACCATTCAAAGCATGATCGGAGCCAATGGGGAGCACAGATCTCTAATCCTTCGCCACGCTTCAGCACTAATGGGATCCGCGGCAAATAAGCCCCACGCACTCCTCCAGGCCGCCGTCGCATTTGCCACCAGCGCAGCGTCACCTCAGTCTGAAGCCCAGGCGATCCTCGATTTTCTCACCCCCCATGTAAAAAACAGAAATTTTATCTGTAACAAATAAGGATCTTTTATGATCATCCAAGCACTCCCCTTGGTTTCGCAATCCCTTACCTCAACCCCCCATGTTCAATTCAAAGCGGTCTTTAACGAAAAAGGGATTATATTTGGAACAACCCGCGTCGAACATAAAACGTTGCGCTGTGACGGAATCTTCTACGACGATGAAGGGGCGGGGAATGCCGTCGCAGTCATCTTCGACGGGTTTAAATTCGAGATTCGACTGCACCCGGGATTTTCACCAGAACGCGTGAATTCCATTTTAAAAAGCTTCGATCTGCAACCCCTATTAAAATGGATCGCCGCGCTGAAAATCACCTATGGCGGAAAAATGCTTTCATGAAACTCCTCAACTGCGTTGCCTGCCATGACATGCTACTCCTCCATGAGACCACAAGGAGTTGTCTCTGCGGAAATTCCTCCGGCCAGTACGTAAACCTTGGAAAAGTTCATATCCATGGACCAGCTCGGATTATCGGCATCACGAGTCGCGATTATTACAAAGGCCCGACGGATCCTCTGGAGACTTATCCGTGGAGATTCATCTTGAAGAGTGAGAGGATTGTCCATTTTAAAAACCAGCAAAGGACTCATGATGAAAAAACGTAAAGCTACACCTAAAACACCATCCCTATCCGCTCGTACTCGAATGCAAAGTCAGATGATTCCATTTTTCCTAAAAAATAAGGTCACCTCCATTGAGCAAATCAGGAAAAAAGGGCCAAAAAATCCTCAAGAAACTAAAATCGCGATCTCTATTCTTCAGTATGTTCAATACGAAGCTTTAGCCTTCGCTGGGGTTAACAAATTAAACGACCTGAGGGAAGTTGCATTAGCTCTCTTTTCAAATCGAGATGCGGATTTTGAAAGGATTATCCAATATGATCCACAAGATGTGAACGATTATCAACTCGCTCTTGCATCCACCGTTTTTGTTCTGAACGAAATATCCGATGATTGATCGCTAAAAAAACTTTGGAAATTCAAAATCTGAAGAAAGAATAAGCTTTCCTTGTCCTAAAATAATATTGTCTTTTCACTTATAAATTGGTAAAATAGGTTTTGAATTTTCTTATTATTTCATATGAAATATAAAATCCTACCAAGTGCTGTTTCCTTGCTTCCAGACGAAACTGCCCTTGGCAGGGACAATCTTCCTGTGAGAGAAAGTGGCAACTGGGCTACAGAAAAACACCGTTATCTTACATATTACTCTACTATTTTCAATGAAGCAATGAGAAGAAAATGGGCAAGTAGGGTTTATATCGAGTTTTTTGCGGGACCGGGAAAATGTCTTATCCGGGAAACAAATCAGGAGACTGATGGCTCCGTTTTAAAAATACTGGAATGCGATTTTACAAAATTTATTTTTATTGAAATGTGCCAACCCTTAGCAGAGGCTCTTAAAGAACGCCTCCAAAACCATCCAAAGAAAGATAGGATTGAGATATGGGTCGGCGATTGTAATGAAGCAATCGATAAAATATCTCTTCCAATAAATTCTTTGTCTTTGGCTTTTATTGATCCCACCCGCATCGGGCACTGCCCTTTTGAGCTTATTCAGAAAACCAGAAATAAACCAGGTAGAATTGACTTATTAATCAATATCCCCACTGGCATGGATATTAAGCGTAATTTTAAGAATTATATCGATCAAAAAGGTCCGACATCTCACCTAAGTAGATATTTAAACTCAGAGGAGTGGAGAAGTTTTCCATCTCATAATGCCAAAGAGTTTTGCAGAAAAGTAATTGAGCTATTCGAAAAACAATTAAGTCAACTCCGTTGGGGATTCATCGGGAAAAGACAGCAAATTGTTCGAGATGACAGCCTGCCTCTATACGATCTTTTTTTTGCATCAGGACATCCAAAAGGACAAGAGTTTTGGCATAAAACCCTGAAGCAGTGTAACGAACCGGAACTATTTTGATTTCTTTTTTTTGTTTAAAAGCTCATTAATCGCTTGATTGATAAATTTATTCCGCTCATTTATTCCAACCAATCCATCTACTCGATTTAATTTTTTGAGTGATAAAGAAACATGACTTTCTCTATAGCGCCTCTGCGCAAAACGAACTTGTTCAGCGCGGGATAGGGGAGATATCTTTGGTCGCCCCACCTTAAGTTTGATCGTTGTAGGCCAAGCTTTGTGAGCTTTTTCGTCTAAAAGCTCTCCTTTGGATTTAGGCTGATATGCTGAATGTTGTTTAAAAAAGAAGGTCACTCCTAATCGTTTGCAATCGTCTCTTACGGTTCGAGCCCAATTCAAATCCATTTCCCGAAAATTACCACCTGATTCTCCCCCAACGATCACCCAGTCCAAACCATCTTCTTTTCCATGCTTTATTTTTAGCTCCCCAATTAAGGGTTCTGCAGAAAGAAAATGAATTTTTGCGGGAACCGACAGTAAGGAATTTATTCTTAAATCGTAACGGATTTGGTCTTCCGTGGAGGTTCCAAGCCATACCGTTGACCACCCTTTTCCCCAATCAGAAGGAAGCATTTTTGAAATGTTTTCCGGTCGCTTTGTTAATAAGAGCCAATCCAAATGAGGAGTATTACGAATGATTTCAAACAGATCTTTTCGAACAGGCAGAAGGTCATTTCTATCTTCAAAAACATCTGCCAATGAAGAACAAAACACTCGAGCTCTGCGCTTTTCTTCCTCGGCTTGACGGTTCCACTTTATGGGGTTTTTCCATGTAGCTTCTGACGTTCGAACTCTTGATCCATTCACTCCCCATGTGACCCCCCAATTTGATCGGTGATTAGCCATTTTTTCGGCATAACAATTTAAACACCCGGGACTCACTTTAGCGCAACCAATCCAAGGGTTAAAAGTATAGTCAGTCCAAGAGATAGTGGTTTCGGCCATAATAAAATATGTACAAGAAAGACTTAGGATGCAAGATTAATATGATTACGTAATCATAATTAGAGAAAACAATTCTCCATCTAAGGCATCGGGGGCACTCATCGAAATTTTACCTATTCGGTAATTTCATCATCTCTAAGCAAAGGCACAAGCACTACTAAGATGTTTTTACTCAAAAACTTCACCCACAATGACCGATCGCTCATGTGCCAATAGTAACTTTTTTTCAGCCTCAGACACTCTAAAAAATATCATTTCGATTTGAAAACGCGCTCATATAGGCCTTAAATCGATTGACGGATATTAAAACAGTCTTGTCTACAGTCTTTTTAAAGTTTTCAGGATTTTCATCAAAAGATTGAAAACTATGATTTATCAACCTTAAACGATATTTTTGATTTACCGCTGTATTCATCCATCTCCCTTCTTTTCCAGCCAACACCCGCAAAAAACCTGAAATTTCTTCCGGTGATATTTTTCCAAAATCCAAGTATCGACTCACAGCCGCAAAGGGAAAAGAATCACTCGCTAACTTCCTTTCAATTTCAAAAAAATAAAAAGTTTTATCCATTGCCCGAATAGTGACACTGAAAATATAACACCGACGCAAGCGTTTTTCCTCTTCGTAAACATACCGCCATATCCCGTCACTCTTTTGTTTGGAGTCCGGAAAAAATGAGTGAAAGCCCTCTTCCAAGGAGTTTACTTTTACCCACTCACATGAATATTCAGGATCCAAACTAAGAATATCAAAAATGCCTTTAATAATTAGCTCGCAAGAAGGCAGGTACTTATTTTTTTTTGGAACGACCATTACTGATCTATGACCTGAACCACTTCTCCCCCTTGAATTCGTGGCGTATAAGCCGTCTTTTAAAGAATCTGGCTTGATCTTGTTGATTGAAATATACTTCTGGATTTCTTTCTTTTTAACTATCAGCTCGACAGAAGGATCATGCCCAAACGATGAACCATAACCTGATGGATACACAAAAAGAGAGGAAGCTGATGTGTTAGCGCTTGATCCACTATCTGCAACAACTGGAAGATTTTCTGATGTTAGAGGGTTCTTTTTTTCCGGACGATCATATCGAATAATCACTACATCTTCCGCCATCTTGCTTCCCTCCTGATTGTCTCCTTTCCTGTGAAAAAGGATGCTTTTAAAAGGAGCCTCAATCCCAACCTCCATGATCTCAAATACTAAGAAAACTCGTTTATTACTTCCCTCCTGAGGAATGAAAATCCCCCGAGCACTAAAAGAGAATTCTCCCAAGAAAGGGAAAAGGCATTCAGGATAGGCATACTTCCCGGGTCCCAGTTTTCCTTCCAAACTTTTAGAAATTGATTTTGCAGACTCCCTGTATCGATCGTGACTCAGCATCCATGCAATTTTTTGTGCATCTTCTCTTGAAATCTTCCATGGCACATGAACGTACGTATCTCGAGTTTCGGAATTGTAGATGGAATCTTTAAAATAAATCCTCTCATCATCCATTCCACCACTAAAAATCTCATGAATAAAATTCGAAGAACCTAAAAAGAAATATCGAATGCACTCAAAGCACGGAATCAATATGTCAACGACGTTCCCACTACCCAGCTTCCCATTTCGCAAACGAATCATCTTTCCCTGACGAAAACCATAAGGAACCTTAAAATACTGATAGTTAATGAAATAGCTCTTCGTTTCAACATCGACCTCTGTAACACACAAGGATTTTTCTCCGCCATACTCAACGCTCTGAAAATAAATGGGATTGGGCGATACATTGTAGAGATTCTCCCCTTTCATCCAAACGTCCCCGATTCGAAAAAAAGGAAACTGCGCAACGGAAAGCTCAATAGGAGGCAACTCCGAATAGGTACCCGGTTTAGGAAAGCCCTGAATTTCACTGAAACCTTTTTGAGACTGAACAAAAGATAAACCCATCAATGTTTCATGCACATTGTTTTCGGGATAAGTCTTACGTACAGCTCCAGACCATAAAAACATGCTGGGCTGTTTAAAATCAACGATCCGACGATCAATCGCAATTTTCGACATTTCTAAAAATAAAGTGTATTCCTATTTTCTCATTAAATAGAATCACTTTCTTACCTTTACCCTATAAAATGCTGAATAAATGAGATGACAATAAAATATTCTAAATAAATAGTATGTTTTTCGCTTAATTAAGTGTTTTTGACACGATCCTCCGATAAGTCCGATATCGGAGATGGTGTGGTGGGGGGCGCGGAAGGCCCGTTCTCGGAGGAGGGAGGCCCCAGAATCGAGGAGTCCCGCAACGCTGTGAATGCGAGAGACCTCCATCGATTCCTCTAAAGACATCGAAGGAAAGATCGTCGGGATTCTTTTTGCGAGCATTGATTTTCCGCTTCCGGGCGGACCGAGCATCAGGAGATGATGGCCTCCGCTGACGCAGACCTCGATGGCTCGCTTGGCATTTTCCTGTCCCTTTACATCGGAAAAATCAATGAGATGTTGGGTTGAATCGGACTCAAACGTTTGAGAGGGGATCGGGTTTAGATTGATTTTACCGGCTAAAAAATCGACGATTTGACGTAGATGATGAATTGAATAGACCTCGATCCCTTCAACGACCGCCGCCTCTCCGAGATTGGCTTCCGGGATAAAGATCCGTCGAACTCCTCTTTTTTTTGCGGTATGAGCAATGGCAATCATCCCTCGAATCGGACGCACTGATCCATTTAAAGCGAGTTCACCGATGATCCAAGAGCCTTCGAGTTCCTCTTTGGGGATTTGGCCAGTGGCGGCGAGGAGTCCGATGGCGATGGGGAGATCAAAACTGGGACCCTCTTTTTTTAAATCTGCGGGGGCGAGATTGACTGTGATTCGTTTATATTCGTAAAAATAGCCGGAATTTTCGATCGCTGATTTCACTCGATCACGACTTTCACGAACGGCGGTGTCTGGAAGTCCGACGTGAACGACCGTCCATTCTCCGTCACAAACATTCACCTCAATTTGAATGGGATAGGCATCGACTCCCCAGACCGCAGCGGATTCTAAAATAGCAAGCATGGGCGGGGAAGTGGGAGAGGGAGGGGGAGTCGTCAAGTCGGATCAGTAAATTTGGGCAATCAAGATACGATCCATTTGACGGAGGTCTTGGAGTATTTGAATCTGAGAATAGCCGTGCTCCTTTAACAAGGGGAGGAGGAGAGGGGCTTGGTCGTGCCAGATCTCAAGAGCGAGATGGGCATTCAAAGCTTTGGCTTGAGGGAGGAGTTTTCGAATGAGATCCAGTCCATCAACCCCGCCATCGAGGGCGAGGAGCGGCTCTTGTTGAACCTCTCTTGCGAGGGTGGGAATAATGGCAGAGGGGATATAAGGGAGATTGGCGAGGACCCATTGCGCTTGAGTCACAGGGGAAGCACTGAGGAGATCGCCGTGATGCCACCGAATCGGGGGAGCGGTTTCGGCATTCGATTGAGCAATGGCTAACGCTTTCTCTGAGGTATCGCAGCCCCAGATTTCCAGAGAGGGGTAGTGATGGGCAATGGAGATGGCGAGGATTCCGCTTCCTGTTCCGACATCGAGGAGAGGGAGTCCCTTTTCTTGGATCAAAGGGAGGACCGCCTGCAAAAGAATTTCGGTTTCCGGTCGTGGGATGAGAACGTCGGGAGAGACCTTGAAGAGGCGACCGGCAAAAGAGGCGACCCCGAGGGTATATTCGAGTGGAAATCCTTCGGCTCTTTTTTTGACGAGGGGACGAAGAAGATCGAGCTCTTGGGGGGAGAGGAGGCGATCGAATTCGAGGTAGATTTTCATTCGAGTGGTTTGAAGAACGTGAGCGAGTATGAGTTCGATCGTGAGACGTGGAGAGTCGACATTGTTCTTAGAGAAATAAGGGATTGTTGCTTGAATCAATTCGAGAATAGTCACAATAATCGTTGAGGGTATCGGTTCTCTCGATCAAGAAAAGGAAGATTTAGTGTGAAAACATTCAGCAGTTCCTAAAACCTAAACCTTCGCACGATTTTGCGATGGTTTGATCGGATATCGACCTCTCAAAAGTCCCGAAAGAGACATTTTGTCTCTTTTTCTTAAAAAAAAGATTGTTTCGCACTCATTATTTTCTTGCCAAAATACACCA
>CAMCYL010000095.1 GCA_945883905.1 Akkermansia muciniphila
ATTGTTTTTGTATGAAGGGGGGGATGTTCTGACTCCAAGAGCGTAAGCGATAGATCCCTGTTTTTAAAAAGAGATCGAAAGCTCGTTTTCGAGAACTTTTTAAAAATAGGGAGGAGGCTCGAAAGAGCCGTGGTCAGAACGAGGGGGGGGAGTAGGGATTTAACGTTGCGGCGTGGCGTCGTTGCGCGAGACAATGTATTTAAGGTATTTTTTTTGGACACCAATGGATTTGTCTATTATAACCCGCTTGCCATTTGAGGGGATATCTCTATTAAGGCTCCCTATACAGCATGCTTGATATTAAGTACATCCGTGAGGAATCCGATGAAGTGGCGCGTCGCCTTGCGACGAGAGGTCGGGGTGATGAAGTTCATATTCAAGAATTAAAGATTTTGGATGAGGAAAGAAGAACGATCCTAAAAAAAGTGGAGACACTCAAAGCGGAGCGGAATAAAGCGAGTAAAGAGGTTGGTGCCTTAAAGTCCAAAGGACTTCCTGCTGATGAAATTTTAGTTCGAATGAAGCAGGTTTCGGACGAGATTGCTTTATTGGATAAGGCCTTTGCGGAATTGGATGTGAAGCAGCATGATTTATTATTAGGGATTCCCAATCTTCCTCATCCCTCTGTTCCTGTCGGTTCTGACGCGGAAGCAAATCCTATTTTAAAATCGTGGGGAACTCCCTCGACGCCCTCATTTGAACCTAAAACGCATTGGGAAATCGGTGCGGCGAAGGGGTTGATTGATTTAGAGCGTGCGACGAAAATTTCTGGCAGTGGATTTATTGTTTATACGGGAAAAGGGGCCCGTTTGGAGCGAGGACTGATTAATTTTCTTTTGGATCTTCATACCGATCATCATGGGTATACTGAGGTCGGCGTTCCTTTTGTTGTTCGAGGGGCAAGTATGGTTGGAACGGGGCAGTTGCCGAAATTTTCTGAGGATATGTATGGGGTGAAGGATGAGGATCTTTATTTGATTCCGACGGCAGAGGTTCCTGTGACGAATTTACATCGTGAGGAGATTTTAACCGAGAGTCAGCTCCCGATCGCCTATGCCGCCTATACCCCTTGTTTTCGTAGAGAGGCGGGAAGTGCAGGAAAGGATACTCGGGGGATGATTCGAGTGCATCAATTTGATAAGGTGGAGCTCGTGCATATTGTGAAACCGGAGGAATCGTATGTGGTTTTAGAAAAGCTTTTAGGCCATGCGGAGACCGTTTTACAAAAATTGGGGCTTGCTTATCGGGTTTTAACCCTTTGTACGGGGGATATGGGGTTTGGAGCGGCGAAATGTTATGATATTGAGGTGTGGGCCCCTGGATTGAAGACTTGGTTAGAGGTCTCTTCTTGTAGTAATTTTGAGGCTTTTCAAGCGCGTCGACTTCAATTGCGATACAAGGATGAGGAGGGCAAAAATCATCTTTGTCATACCTTGAATGGATCGGGAACCGCACTTGCTCGTTTGTATATTGCTTTACTTGAAACCTATCAACAGCCGGACGGATCCGTTCATCTTCCGGAGATTCTTAAACCTTATTTAGGATCCACATGTCTTTAATTCGTTGTTTTTTGTTTATACTTCTTCTGAATCTCGGTGTCGGGTTTGCGTTGGATTCTACTTCGTTAGCACCGGTTGAGATTAAGGAGATTACTCTCAATGATATTGAACGTAAGGATTTAGCGAAGCTGGGTCAGACCCTTTCCTCTATCTTGGAGCGTTATCACTATTCTCGTCAAAAAGTTGGACAGGATTTTGCCCTTAAGTATTTCAATGCGTGGATCGATTATCTCGACTATACGCATATGATTTTTTATCAATCAGATATTGATGAATTGAAACAAAAATGGTTATCGAACTTAGATCAAGCGATTTTAGAGGGAGATCCACAGTTTGGACTCGATATTTTTAATCGCTTTATGGTTCGCTTTCAGGAGCGAGAAAAAACAATTCAAAAGAAGTTGTTTGAAAAATATGATTTTTCGGTCGATGAAAGTTTTTTACCAGATCGATCTAAGCAGCCGTTTCCAAAAGATGCGAGTGAGGCGGAAAAGTTGTGGTATTTACGAGTAAAGTTTGACTTGCTTGCGGGTCGTTTAAATAAGGAGAAAACCGAGGAGACGATCAAAACAGTGAGTCGTCGATATGCACGGCGTTTAAAGGAGTTTTCTGAATATAGCGCACAAGATGTGATGGATGATTCGTTAAGAGTCCTTTGTCGCACATTTGATCCTCATTCCGACTTTTTTTCGGATGAAGATATGGAGGATTTTAAAATCTCCTCGATAGAGTTAAAATTATCAGGAATTGGGGCTGAACTTACGGTTGAGGATGGATATGCTAAGGTGCGGCGAGTGATTCCGGGGAGTCCAGCGGAGGGGACGAAGAAAGTGAACGCAAACGATCGAATCGTTGCGGTCGCCCAAGGGAATGATAAACCGGTCGATGTTGTTGAAATGCCGCTTCGAAAAGTCGTGAAGTTAATTCGTGGGAAGGCGGGGAGTGAGGTTCGGTTAACGATTATTCCGGCTTCTGCTCCTGATCCGACGGTTCGACAAGTGGTTTCGATCATTCGTGGCGATATTGAGTTGAAGGATGCAAAGGCTCATGCGCGTCTGATTGAGGTGGGGGAGGGAAATCAACCTGAAAAACGAGTGGGGGTTATTTATTTAAATCAATTTTATGAACATTGTACTGAGGATATTGCTCGATTTTTAAAGCGTTTTGAACAGGAACAAGTTCAAGGAGTTATTTTAGAAATGCGCCGAAATGGCGGTGGACTGTTGAAGGAGGCGATTGATCTTACAGGATTGTTTATCTCTAAGGGACCTGTGGTGCAGGTGCGCGATAGTGGGGGTTCGATTCAGGTTTATTCGGATGAGGAGGGGACTATTCAGTATCGCGGGCCGTTGATTTGTATGGTCGGACATCAGAGTGCCTCTGCGACGGAGATTGTCGCTGCAGCGCTTCAAGATTATGGAAGATCATTGATTGTGGGGGATTCTGCGACCCATGGAAAGGGGACGGTTCAAATTCTACAGGAGATGGATAAATTTCGTAGTTTATTTGATCCTCCGTTTAAAGGAGGGGTGAAGTTTACGATGCAAAAGTTTTACCGCATTAGTGGGGGATCGACCCAACAAAAAGGGGTGATTCCGGATATTCACATCCCGAGTTTGTATGATGTTGCTGAAATGGGAGAGCGTTATTTACCGAACTGCTTGCCCTATGATGAAATTCAGGTTTCCAAGTATCAAAAATCTTCGACCTTAGCCTCGATGATTCCGGAGTTGAAAAAACGATCGGAAGAACGACGTGCAAAAAGCGAAGAGTTTAAAGGACTTTATTCTGAAATTGAGATCTTTAAGAAGCGGCTTTTGGATAAATCGGTTTCATTAATGGAGTCGAAGCGAATTCAAGAGAAGAATGAGATGAAATCA
This sequence comes from Akkermansia muciniphila, assembly GCA_945883905.1. Lineage (GTDB taxonomy): Bacteria > Verrucomicrobiota > Verrucomicrobiia > Methylacidiphilales > CAMAQI01 > CAMAQI01. The sequence continues at coordinate 3,440 of CAMCYL010000095.1, forward strand.
CGAACAGAATTACGTAATAAAATGCGTAAAGAGGCGGTGGCGAAAAATGAGCGTCATTGGGATATTACCTTGGATGATTTAGCGGCCAATAAAACTTTAGAGGCCATTGCTAAAAATCCTCCTGTAAAACCGAAGAAAGTAAAATCGAACGATTCGGAGGATGAGGAGAGTGAGGAAACAGATGAGTTGAATGATCTTCAGCTTTCAGAGGGAATTAAAATTTTACTCGATCTAGCCTCAATGGGACGCCAAAATGTAGAAATCAAGCCGTAATACGGTTATAACAAATAAATACACTCATATGTCGGAAACGATTCAAGTCGAAGGACGGATCATGGCCGTTTTACCGGGAACCATGTTTCGCGTTGAATTAGGAACAAATAAGCACATCGTGCTGGCACATATTTCGGGAAAGATGCGGAAGCATTTTGTCCGGTTAACCATGGGGGATAAAGTGATATTAGAGATCTCTCCTCATGATTTACAAAAAGGTCGTATTTTACGACGCATTGACCCCCCTCGTCCCGGAATGCCGGCACGTCCCTTTCCCCCTAATCCAGAATAAGGAGTTCAAGTATGCCTTCGTTTGATATTGTGTCTGAAGTTGATATGCAGGAGGTGCAGAATGCGATCGCTCAAGCCTCCAAGGAGATTTTAACGCGATTTGATTTTCGAGAGGCGAAAGCGGAGATTCTTTTAGAAAAGTTAGAGATCAAGCTCGCTGCGATTGATGCTTATAAATTAAAATTTTTAGAAGAGATCGTCCTTGGAAAATTAGCTCGACGGAATGTGAGCCTAAAAAATATTGAGAGAAAAGATCCGGATATTTCGCCGGTGGGTCATGCGCGTCAACTTTTGAAGATTAAGCAAGGGATGGAGACCGAGGATGCAAAGAAAGTGATTGCAAAAATTAAAGAGACGGGATTGAAGGTTCAGACGCAGATTCAGGAGGGTCAGGTTCGAGTGACAGGAAAGGATAAGGATATTCTGCAAGAGGTCATTGCCACCTTACGAGGGATTGAGTTCACCATCTCGTTGAATTTTACTAATTTTAGATCGTAAATCGAGCGCTGATCCGGCAGCTACCGGAGCGGCATGGATCAGGGGTGGACTTGCAGGAGGAGGAAGGAAAGACAAAAGCATCCCCTTTTGCCCACGTCGTCAAGCCGTCGGTGCTTCATTTCTAATTACCATTCGGGTTGCCTCTCATGCCAAGTAAATCTATCTCCAATGCAAGATCTGAGTTTATTGGGGAGTTCTGGTAATTGGGCTTGTGATTTGTTTTTTTAAAAATAGAGTTTTGAGTATAATGGGGTTTATTTGTGTTTGATCATTACCAAGACCGTACTCAAGAGATTTTAAATCGAGCGAAGGAACTTCTCCCACCGGCGCCCCCTGTGGCATTTAAATTACTTTCTCTTTTGAGGAATCCGTCGGATCAGGAAAATGATGAGGTTTTAGAAATTATTCAATTTGACGCCAATTTAACCGCTCAGGTTTTAAAGTCTTGTAATACGGCCCTAGTTCGAGGGAGTGAGACGATCTCTTCGTTGGATGATGCGGTTAACCGACTAGGCTATCAACGGCTACTCGAAATTGTGATGGCGATCTGTTTTGGGAAGTATTTTCAACGTCGCAAGTGTTATCACGGAATGGATCCGTATGCCCTTTGGCGGCACTCCATTGCTTCTGCATTGGCCTCCCGTTACTTGGCTTATCATTCAAAATCAACCAAGTTTTCTTTACAAACGGCTTTTACAGCGAGCTTGCTTCATGATTTCGGCAAGATTATTTTAAATTTGGTTGAAATTCCTGAGATGGATTTGATTCGTCCCTTAATGATTGAGAAAGGGCTTTCTTGTTCAGAAGCTGAGTTAGAGATTTTAGGGACCGATCATGCAAAGATCGGAGGGCTCTTGATGAAGGAGTGGGATCTTCCTCCAGAGATTTATCAAGGAATTCGTGATCACAATCATCCGGAAGAAGATGATACTGGTTATGCGGATTTAATTCATTTATCGAGTCAATGTGCAACGGCGATTTTTTCAGGAACCTCATGGGCCGATTATATTCAAACGGTAGAAGTGATTATTCCTCATCGTATTGGCTTGAGGCACGAGTTGATTGGGAAATGCTTGGATCCGGTGAGTAAAGATGCAAGCGCTATTGAAGCCTATTTGATGGTGGCTTAAAGATTTAAATTATTTTGTATTTGAGAGATGAATGATCGGTGAGGATTGTTCTTGCTTGAAAAGGGGAAGATTTTAGAACAAGGGGATGAAATCTAGGAGCGCGGCGATTCATCGTAAGACTGGGGAAACCGACATTCGTATCTCTTTAAAGGTTGATGGGAATGGGAAATCGAAGATTCAAACCGGAATTCCATTTTTTGATCATATGTTGACTTTGTTTTCGAAGCATTCGTTAATTGATTTGGATTTGCAGGTGAAGGGGGATTTGGAGGTTGATTTTCATCATACGGTTGAGGATACGGGAATTGCGATTGGTCAGGCTTTGACAAAGGCATTAGGGGATAAATCGGGGATGGTGCGATACGGTTTCTGGTTGTTACCGATGGATGAGACCCTTGTTCGGGTGGCTTTAGATTTTAGTGGGCGTCCTTATCTCGATTTTAGAGTTCCCAAAAAAGTGCCGATGATACGATTAAAGGCCGGAGACTTTCCTGCCCAGCTATTAGAGGAGTTTTTGAGAGGAATTGTGCAGCATGCGGGGCTCACGTTGCATATCGAGGTTTTGGAGACAAAAGAGGTTCATCATTTGATTGAGGGCGTTTTTAAGGGGTTGGCGCGTGCGTTAGGAATGGCTTTAGAGAGAAACTCAAGGATTAAAGGAATTCCGAGTACGAAGGGAATTATTTAATAATTTAACATTTTGTTTTTAGGATCGTGCATAAGCTATTTTTTATGAATTCAAAATTACATTTGATAGGGAGCCTCCTCATTTTAACGATTTTGAGCGGTGTTTTGGGATTCCGTTTTTTTAAAGATCAGAAGCTTACCTCAGGGATTGAATTTCAATCGATCGATCCATCCGTTCGAATGCAGGACGATTTTTTTAGATATGTGAATGGAAAATGGCTAAAGAGTACAGAAATTCCAAAAGATAAAGGGACTTGGGGCTCTTTTATTATTTTAAGAGAAATTGTTCAGGAGCGGTTGAAAGAGATTATTGAAACGGCAGCCCAAGATCAAAGTCTAGGGAAGAGTGCGGAGTTGCAAAAAATAGGGGATTTTTATGCGAGTTTTATGGATGAGAAAAGGATCGAGGCGTTAGGGATCACTCCGATTCAGGGAAAATTTGATCGGATTGTTGCATTGAAAGATCAGAAAGAGATCGCTCAATGGATGGGATATAGTCAGAAGGTGGGGATTGAAACGCCGTTTGGTTTTTTTGTACATCAGGATGAGAAGGAATCAACGCGGTATGTGATTAACTTTGCTCAGTCTGGATTAGGGCTTCCTGATCGCGATTATTATCTCAAGGAGGAGGATAAAAAGTTGAAAGAGATTCGGATGCAGTATCTTTCTCATATTGAAAAGATCTTTATTTTAATGGGAAATAATAATGCGGTCGCTCATGCAAAGAAGGTGTTAGATATTGAAACGCAAATTGCAAAAATCCATTGGACGCGGGTTGAAAATCGGGATTCTCTAAAACGTTACAATAAATTTGAGCTTCCGAAATTACAGACGATGATGCCGAGCTTTGATTGGAGTGGTTATTTTCAGGAGACAGGGGTGACGGGAAAAGTGGATTATGTGATTGTGAGTCAGCCGAGTTTTTTTATTGGATTTGAAGCGCTCTTAAAATCGATCCCGTTAGAGGATTGGAAGATCTATTTTCAATGGCATTTAATCAATGATTCAGCCTCTTATTTATCAAAAAGTTTTGTCGATCAGAATTTTGCATTTTATGGAAAGATCTTATCGGGAATTCCTGAGATGCAGCCACGATGGAAGCGAGGAGTGCGCGTAACCGAAGGGGCTTTAGGGGAGGGATTAGGGAAAGTTTATGTCTCTAAATATTTTCCTCAGGAGAGTAAAAAAAGGATGGATCAACTCGTTAAGAATCTTTTAGAGACCTATCGGATTCGCATCGATCAATTGGAATGGATGGGCCCTGAGACGAAGAAGGAGGCGCAGAAAAAATTAGCGACTTTTACAACCAAGATTGGCTATCCAAATCGATGGCGGGATTATTCCGGATTAAAGGTTGATCCGAACGATTTACTGGGAAATGTCGAGCGATCGAATGTGTTTGATTATGAGTATGAGCTGAACAAGCTTGGAAAACCGATTGATCGGGAGGAGTGGGGGATGACGCCACAGACCGTGAATGCTTATTATAATCCGCAGTTAAATGAAATTGTTTTTCCGGCCTCTATTTTGCAGCCCCCTTTTTTTGACCCGAATGTCGATGATGCGGTGAATTATGGGGCGATTGGGGCGGTGATTGGTCATGAGATCAGTCATGGATTTGATGATCAGGGGGCGAAGTATGATGGAGCCGGAAATTTACGGGATTGGTGGACAGCAGAGGATCATCAGAATTTTGAGGCAAGAACGAAGATGTTGGTGGATCAATACAATGCTTTTTCTCCATTACCGGGAATTTTTGTCAATGGAGCTTTAACCTTGGGAGAAAATATTGCGGATAATGCTGGGATTGCAATTGCCTATAGAGCTTATCAGCTTTCCTTGAAGGGGAAAGAGGCCAAGAAAATGGATGGACTCACGGGTTCCCAACGGTTTTTTATGGGATTTGCTCAGGTTTGGAGAAGTAAGACTCGAGATGAGTTAATGAGTGTTTATTTAAAAACCGATCCGCATTCTCCGGCCGTTTTTCGAGTGAACGGAACTTTGAGTAACCAGACCCCGTTTTATGAGGCCTTTGGCGTGAAAGAGGGGGATGCGCTGTATCTTCCTCCGGAGAAGCGGGTGACGATTTGGTGAGCGGATTTAGTCAGAAATGGAATGAGTTTGTATCGCAACGGAAAACTGAGACAAAAGACACCATGACACGAACACCGCTAAGTTAAGCTTTATATCATTCTTAGAGAACGACTTATAGAACATGGTAGGCATCTTTTGAGTTCATGATGATGCGTTCGGACTTGTTTCTGATTTCCGTGAGTTTTGCTTCGATCTTTTTATTCTCCTCAA
>CAMCYL010000096.1 GCA_945883905.1 Akkermansia muciniphila
AAGAAACGGGAGAGATTCTTGGGAGGCGGTAGTCGACGAAGGAGACGCCGAAAGGAAAGAGCTCACGATCCTCTCCCTCTCTTACGTTGCGGCGTCTTGTCTCGCCGTAGTGCTTGGACGTAGGAGGAAGCGGCGTTAACGGAACCCCTCCTCACCCCCGTTCCTGGTTGCCTACCCTCGGCTCTCCAGTTTCTTTCCCTTTTGGATTTTCGCTTTGCGATGGGAGTGCGTGAGAACTGTTTTAGAATTTCAATCCCCCTCCTCTAATTCACCTATCAAATCCAGAGTTATTTTGGACGGATATGGGAAATCAATCACAGAATAAACGGCGATTCGGCCTCTTTTATTCAGGGATTTGTTGAGTAATACAATGATAGGCTCCTAATCCCCAGATTAAATCCAAGGAGGGAATCCCAATCACTTGTCGGGAGGGAAAACAGCCCTGAAGGATATCGATCGCCTTCTTGTCATTCCTGTGATTAAAGATCGGAAGTAAAACAATCCCATTCGCAATATAAAAATTAGCGTAACTCGCCGGCAATCGCTGTCCCTCTCGCTCGATGACTCCAGGAGTCGGGAGATCAATAATCTGCAGTTTTTCGCCCTTTGCGGTTGTCATCGATTCCAAACGTTTTCGATTTTCAACCAATCGCTCAAAATTTGAATCCTGAGGATCCTCCTCTAAAATGGTGACCACGGTGGTCGGATTCACAAAACGAGTTAAATCATCGACATGCCCATCGGTATCATCCCCCTCAATACCATCCCCTAACCATAAAATCTGAGTCACGCCCAAATAATCGATGAGTTGCTGTTCAATTTCAACTTTTGTCAGTTGCGGATTTCGATTCGGATTCAATAAACAGGATTCCGTCGTCAACAAGGTCCCCTCCCCATTCACCTCAATCGACCCCCCCTCCATCACGATCGGATTTTTAAAGACAGGAAGTTTAAGAAAATCAGCGACTCGATTGGGAATATCATCATCCAGATCAAAAGGGGGATACTTCCCTCCCCACGCATTATAACCCCAATCAACAATCGCACGATCCTCTCCCTTTTTGAGAACAATCGGTCCATGATCTCGACACCACGGTTCATAAGCGGGAAAGGGGTGTAGAAACACATTCTCCCCCACTTTCACTCCTTTCTGAGAGAGCGCCTCTTTAATAATCAGCAGATGCCCCTCATCAAAGTAATTGATATGAACCTCCTCATGATTTCGTAAAATCCTCGTCATCTCTGCCCACACGAGAGGGATCTTTTCATACCCCTCTGGAAAACTAATCCCTTCAGGACGCGGAAAACTAAGCCACGTGCCTTGATGTTTTGCCCATTCAGCAGGCATCCTGTACCCTTGATCCGCAGGAGAACCCGATGTAAAGAGAGTATTTTTCATAGGAATACTGTGAATCTAAAAACGATCTCGCCAAGAATAATCGATGTTAAATATTCGTGAATTAACAGAGCTCAATACTTTTTCATTCAAACTGACCCCATTTTTTTAGAGGATCATCATTCGGGTTTCACCCCATGGCTGTTCGCAGAACGATCTCCTTAAACTGATGGGATGAAAATCAAATCCCAAAAGAATAAAGTCATGACAACCGCCGGCATTTGGATTGATCATCGTAAAGCGATCCTCGTGATCAGCACTGCGGAAGGAGAGAAAAGTATGGAAATTCTCTCGCTTGCCGAAAAACATCCCAGTCGAGAAAAAGCGGGTGGCACTTCAGAGGCTCATGAATCAAACAACATTTTAGCGGATGATCAACAACAGAATAAATATACTCAAAAACTCAATCGATACTACGCAGAAATCGCAAAACAGATCGAGGAGGTCGACTCGATCCTCCTTTTTGGTCCCAGTGAAGCAAAAGGTGAATTAAAAAAATATCTCGAAACAGTTTCCCAAAATAAAAAACAGATCGTCGTTGAAACCACTGACAAAATGACCGAGCCCCAAATTACAGCGAAAATCCACGAGCATTTTCATACGATAAATCGGCCAAAGACTGAAACTAAGGACCTACTTTAAATCAGAACATTCTCTTCTTCATTCAAATCACATTGAATTCCGATTTATGAATTTTAAAAATTTTGCAATCAAAACAGAGATGAAAAATACAAGCTTGATCGTGAATGATCTTGAAAGCATTCAGGAAATAGATCATGTCGGTTAAATTTAAAGATTATTACACGATCCTCGGTATTCCCAAATCTGCTAGTGAAGAAGAGATTAAAAAAGCATTTCGAAAACTTGCACGTCAGTACCACCCCGATGTCGCTCAAAATAAATTGACCTCAGAGGAAAAATTTAAAGAAATCAACGAAGCAAACGAAGTCCTCAGTGATCCTCAAAAAAGAGCCCAATACGACGAACTCGGAGAAAACTGGAATCATCCTGAGCGAGGCGGAAGTGCACCGCAAAATGGATTTCGTGGAGATGCTCGTGAAAATTCGGGAGTGCATTTCGATGGCACCGGTTTTAGCGATTTCTTTGAACAGTTTTTCGGTCACTCCCCCCACGGCTCGAATCCCTTTAACCGACCCTCTGAACATTCTGATTCTTTTTCAAGCGCTCATCGCGGTCGTGATATCGAAAGCCACCTTCTGGTCTCACTCGATGAAATCCTCACCGGCTCAACTCGAACGATTCAACTACAACAATTCGATTTAAAAACGAGAAAACCCTCTCTTCAAACATTAAAAGTAAAAATTCCTCCAGGAGTCCGAGAGGGACAACTCATTCGTCTTGCGGGTAAAGGAGAGGAAGGCAGCGGCGGCGGAGCCTCAGGGGATCTCTTTTTACGAGTCAAATTTGCGACCCATCCTGACTACCAAGTCAAGGGCTTTGATCTTTACTACGAACTAGAACTCTCCCCATGGGAGGCTGTTTTAGGGGCCTCCATTGAGATCCCAGCAATCGATGGATTAATCTCCTTAAAAGTTCCAGCGGGAACTGAGACGGGTAGACAATTCAGACTTCGCGGAAAGGGATTGCCTTCTGGAGCCGAAAACCGGGGAGATCTCTTTGCCATGACCACAATCCTCGTCCCGTCTCAAATCTCCACTGATGAAAAAGAACTTTGGGAACAATTAGCAAAAAAATCGACCTACAACCCGAGAAAACCAAGATGAAAAAAGAGCTCCCCCCAGAAACTTTTTCCTACCAAACAATCGAACTTTATCAACCTAATCCCAACGCCCGATATAGTCTGGATGCCACCGCCCATATCTCTGGTCTCTCCCGTCGCTCAATCCTCCTCTTTTGCAAGGCAGGGCTTGTTCATCCTGAATTTCAATCTCCGTTCGGAATCATGGAATTCACGGAAGAGACGATTTATCTCATCCGCAAGGTAGAAACCCTACGCATAAGCCATGGACTAGATCTCTCCAGTCTCAAAATCATCTTCGACCTCATCGCCGAAGTCAACCGTCTCAAAACAGAAGTTAAATTTCTGCGGAGTGTAAAAAAAGTGACCAACCACTGATCTTCACAAATCCACGCTAATCCAAAATAATAAATAAAGTTTAATTTCAAAGGGGAAATGGAAGAGGGGGAGTAGGGTTTTAACGTGGCGTCGTCGTGGCGTTGCGTGAGAAAATGTCTTTAAGGTTTTTCTATTTTGGAAACTAGTGGATTGCGCACATTTGATCGACGTTTAAACAGTCGGGTTTTACCCCATGGATCACGCCCACGAGGTCGATTAGCCTCTTTTTATGAGCAAACCCCATTCGATCGTCGCGACTTAACAAATGAAAAATAACTCCTCTTCATTGCCTGAGAAAACCACCCCTCTTTGGCTCAGAAAAACAACACTCATTGCTGGGTGTTCGCTGCTATGCATTCTCACCTATTTAATCCTTCGCTTTGCAATTCATACTTCCCCTCAGATCTATAATATTCCCCTTTGGATTACGCTCACCTTGGGAGGGATCCCCCTTCTTTATGATCTGATCCGCAAACTCTTCAAAGGGGAGTTTGGCTCCGATCTTTTGGGAGGGATCTCTATTATCACTTCCCTCCTTCTGGGCGAATACCTTGCCGGCTCCATTATTGTCCTCATGCTCTCCGGGGGGGAGGCCTTGGAAAGTTATGCCTTAACCAGTGCCTCCTCTGTTCTGGCCGCACTCGCAAAGCGGATGCCCTCAATCGCGCATCGAAAACAGAATCATGAAATCCTCGATATCTCACTCGAAGAGGTCGCTCTCAACGATCTCCTCGTGCTCTATCCGCATGATATCTGTCCCGTCGATGGAATCGTAACCGAAGGACATGGCTCCATGGACGAATCCTTTTTAACAGGCGAACCATTTCAGATGACTAAGACCTCTGGCTCCCCTGTCATTTCGGGGGCCATTAATGGAGAATCCGCGTTAACGATCACAACGAAAAAATTGCCCGCAGACTCACGCTATTCCAAAATCATGGAAGTCATGAGGGAGTCTGAAAACAAACGACCTCAACTCCAAAGACTCGGCGATCGATTAGGAGCGTTTTATACCCCCTTCGCTCTTCTCGTCGCTCTCACTGCTTGGGTAATCAGTGGAGAGACCATCCGATTCCTCGCCGTATTAGTCATCGCAACCCCTTGTCCTCTCTTGCTCGCCATCCCTATCGCCATCATCGGCTCAATCTCTCTCTGCGCCCGACGAGCGATCATCATCAAAAGTCCTATCGTTCTCGAACAAATCTCCAGTTGCCAAACCGCGATTTTTGACAAAACCGGAACATTGACTTACGGCGAACCTAAGCTTACTGAACAAATCGTCTCTGCCGACTTTCTCCCTCTTGATGTTCTCACCTGGGTTGCCAGCCTCGAACGGTACTCCAAACATCCCTTGGCGCGCGCGATTCTTGCTGCCGCAAACGATGCCAAGATGACTCTTCTGAATGCCTCTGATGTCAGTGAAAAGCCAGGTCAGGGATTAATCGGAACGATCGCCAGCCATCAGATCCAAGTCACCAGTCGCAACAAATTACTCGAACAAAAGTTTAACCTTGCGAATCAACTTCCGCCCCTCTCGGGAGGCCTTGAATGCGTCATTCTCATCGATGACCGCTACGCCGCTACATTTCGTTTTCGAGATGCCCCACGGGCAGAAAGTCGTTCGTTCATTGATCATCTCACCCTTAAACACCCATTTAAAAAGACGATGATTATCTCCGGGGATCGTGAATCTGAGGTTCAATATCTCGCCCATCAGGTCGGGATCTCCGAAATTTACGCTGAAAAAAGTCCCGAGGAAAAACTCGCACTTGTGCGCCAAGAAACTCAAGCCGCTAAAACACTCTACGTCGGCGATGGAATCAACGACGCTCCTGCGATGATGGCCGCTACCGTTGGAATCGCTATCGGCCAAAATAGTGATGTCACCGCCGAAGCCGCAGGGGTCGTTATCATGGATAACTCACTCAAAAAGGTCGATGAGTTTATGCACATCAGCCGTCGCATGCGCATCATTGCGCTTCAAAGTGCCGTCGGGGGAATGTCACTGAGCGTCATCGGAATGTTATTCGCCGCCACGGGTCATCTCAGCCCTGTCAACGGAGCCATCACTCAAGAAATCATCGATGTCCTTGCCGTTCTTAACGCCCTGCGTGCCGCTTTTCCTCCCAAAGTGATTCATGATCTAACTTAATGCCCTGCGCTCGATAGTTTTATAATTCACGCCATCCTTTTATCAATACAAGACGCTTTTTTTCCGTCTCTTTTCTTTACTTCCCCACAAACCCCCTTGTCAAAACTATCGACTACTGGACTGACCCCATCGCCGTAGTCTGATCGATAAAAAATCCTACAGTTTAGGTAGATGGAGCGCAGCCTCGGAAATTGAAGAGATTAAAGATAGCCGGAAAAAAGCGAAAATGAGTGTTATTGGGGTCTCAGATGGACTTGGTGTGCGTGGGGAAAAAATGAGGAGCGATCTATATTTATTCTAATGAGAAAAATGGTGCAATAGCGACAAATGAGCTCTCCAAGTTTTAAATTAAATTTTACAATAAACCCTCATTAATTTCAAAATTTGCAAACGGGGGAGATTCACTTATAACCTCTCACGCACATGAAACTCTCCCAATTTGATTATCCACTTCCCGAATCCCTGATTGCCTCTCACCCCACCGCCTCCCGTGATGGGTCACGATTGATGGTCCTCGATCGCTCGAATGGAAAAATCGAACACCGTCAATTCTCAGAAATTGATCTGTATCTCAAACCAACCGATTTACTCGTCTTCAATAATAGCAAAGTCATTCCGAGCCGTCTCAACTCTCGAAATCAGGAGTTCGAGGTTCTCCTCATTGAGGAATCCAGCCCCAATCACTGGATCACCCTCATGCGTCCCGGACGCAAAGCTCCCATTGGTAAAATTATCGATTTCGATCCCCATCCTGATTTCCAAAAAAAAGGGGTCGCTCCCATTCGAGCAGAGGTTCTCCGTGTCCTTCCACAAGGGGAACGGGTATTGCGATTTTTTGGAAATCTCGATTTAGAGGCCTTTGGCGAGATCCCTCTTCCCCCCTATATTATTAAAAAAAGAGAGTCGGCCTCGGAAGATAGAATTCACCACGAAGATCAAGAACGATACCAAACGGTCTATGCAAAGAATCCCGGCTCTGTGGCGGCCCCCACCGCAGGTCTTCATTTTACCCCTGAACGCATCGCTCGCTTCCCCCATGCATTTGTCACTCTTCATGTAGGAATTGGAACTTTTCGACCGGTCAAAACAGAAAACATTCAAAGTCATGTCATGCACGAAGAATCCTTTGAAATTCCAGAAGGCTTCCTCGAAAAAGCAAAGAAAGCCGAACGAATCATTGCCGTCGGTACCACCTCTGTGCGAGTGCTTGAAAGCGCTGCAATGCTTCAAGCTCAAACAGGAAAAACAAATATTTTTATTTATCCCCCTTACCAATTTCAAAATGTCGATGCAATGATCACCAACTTTCATCTCCCAAAATCAACGCTTCTCATGCTTGTCTCCGCCTTTGGAGGAACCGAGTTCATCCGTCGTGCCTACGAAGAAGCAATCCGAGAAAAATACCGCTTCTTTAGCTATGGCGATGCGATGCTCATTCTTTAAACCAAATTCTACATTAGGAATTCTCTAAGGAAGGCACGGAAGCAGGAATGGGAATGGGAGTTTTAACCGCCAAGGTCGCGGAGTCACGCAATGGATTAAGCGAACCCTCACCCTAACTTTTTCGTGGATTGAATTTTGAATTACGAGCCAGCTGCTCCCAATAAGCTCTTTCACGCGATGTAATATGCGGAGGAACCTCTAAAATCACTTTCACAAACAGATCTCCACGAACTCCATCTCGATTGGGAAGACCTTGACCTCGAAGTCGAAACTTTTGTCGATTCTGAGTTCCTGCAGGGATATGAATTCGTGATTCCCCCTCCAATGTCCGAACGGGGGTCTTACAACCTAATACCGCCTCCCAAGGGGATATGACGATCTCTGAAAAAAGATCTGTTTTTTTAACCTCGAAATCGGGGTGCTTTGCATAATGAACATACAAGAGCAAATCTCCCGCTAAACCGTTTTTTTTTCCAGGCTCTCCTTGTCCCCCTAAACGAATCCCCTGCTTTGGAACAACTCCCGAAGGGACGGTGACCTCATAAATAAACTTTTCACTTTCCTTGCCTCGAATCTCTTTTCGTTCGACGGTAATTGTTCGTTTGGATCCATGCAAAACCTCTTCCAAAGTCACGAGGAGATCCGCCTCAATATCACGTCCCCTATTTTTTTGAGGAAACCATTTTCCACGAAGTAATGGAGTGGCTCGAATCCGATGCGTCATCGATCCTAAAAGATTTTGAAAAAAATCGCTAAATCCTGTCCCTCGAAAGTGAAACTCATATTGTCGAGCCGTCGATTTAATCTCTGAACTAGAAGCACGAGTCTCGGATCGTTTTCTTTTTTGAGAACGCAAAAGGTCATATTCTCTTCGGCTCTCAGGATCACTCAAAACCTCGTACGCCTCGTTCACCTCTTTAAAACGCTCCTCCCCAATCGACTTAACCATCGCAACATCAGGATGATACTGTTGAGCGAGACGCCTAAACGCAGCTCGAATATCGCTCTCGCTCGCAAAGCGAGCAACGCCAAGAATTGAATAGTAATCCTTGTATTCAAGTGACATATCGTTTCTCCATTAGAGTCATCCTTCTTAAAAATGCAACACCGAACTCTCACGAAGAAGTCATCCGTGTCCTTTTTAACTCAATCCTCCTCTGATAAAAAATAATTAAAGTATTTTATTTAAATACCGAGAACGAGATTAAGGAAAGAAAGTTTCTCGAGGTAGATCCCTAAATGTACCTGGTAAAAGCGATAAGACCCCAAAATACATCAAGGAGAAATATATGATCGGAACAAATGTAGCTGCCGTAAATGCTAACTATTACCTCACTGTTAATAATGATAATCTGACGAAATCGATCCGGAAGCTCGCTTCCGGTTCTCGTCTTGCTGATCCTGTCGATGATGCCGCTGGTGTCGCCGTCAGTGCCAACTTAGATGCTCGTGTCAAACGTCTTGGTGCTGCCATCGAAGGGGCTCAAAATGTCATCTCTTACGCCCAAACCGCCGATGG
>CAMCYL010000097.1 GCA_945883905.1 Akkermansia muciniphila
AGTTTCGAATCGAGGGTTCGAATCCCTTCGCCCGCTCCACTTTCATTTTTTCCCAAAAAATCTAAAATCATGCCTTTTACGGCGAAGGGATGAGAACGCAGTTCGACTCCCCCACGACAAAGTCGTTTCCCCAACCCCGCACGGAGTGCCATTCTCGGAGAGCGCAGGGGCTTGTTCTTCGGGGCGCAATCCCGTCGCAACGCGACCCTTTACTAATCTGCGGAGCAGCTGTTCCGGCTAGCGCTCAGGGCAACAGGGGCGCAATAAATTGCTTTTCCACCTCCGCTCAATTCGCTACTCATTCCTATGCCCTCTCTCCATTGTTCAACCTCTCTCCCCTCACTCCCAAAACGAATCGTCATCATGGGAGCAGGCGGCTTTGTCGGAAGTCATTGCACCCAATTACTCTCCGCGCATCATCCGGTCCTTCCCCTCACTCGTCAAGAGGTCGATCTCCTGTCCTCCTCGGCCAGTGAAAAACTAGGCTCCCTTTTAAACGACGGCGATACGCTCCTCATCACCTCCGCCCTCGCTCCATGTAAATCAGGAGCAATGCTCATCGATAATCTAAAGATGATCCAATCTGTCGCTCAGGCGATCTCCGATAAAAAACTCGCTCACCTCCTCTACATCAGCTCGGATGCAGTCTATAAAGACTCCTCCTCCCGAATCACCGAGACCTCCTGCGCTCAACCAGACTCCTTCCACGGAGTGATGCATCTCGCCCGCGAAGTAATGCTTCGGAACTCCTTCTCTGGTCCTTTTGCAATTATTCGTCCCACGCTCATCTACGGAGCAGAGGATCCCCATAACGGCTATGGCCCCAACTCCTTCATCCGCCTCGCACTTCAAAATAAATCAATCTCTCTTTTCGGTAAAGGGGAGGAACTTCGTGATCATATCGCCGTCGAAGAGGTCGCTGAGATTGTCCGACGGACGATCCTCCTTCGCGGTGAAGGAGTCGTGAACGCCGTTTCAGGTAATGAAATCTCCTTTTACCAAATCGCTGAGCTCGTTCAAAAACTAACCTCCAGCGCAGGCGCTATTCTCGAAACCCCGCGTAAAGGCCCCATGCCTCATAATGGGTACCGCGTATTTGACCCCCAAGGACGTCGTGAGGCCTTCCCCGATTTTGAATGTCGTTCGATCGAGTCAGGACTTCAGTCGATGATTGAAAAAATAAAAAGACTCTCACTGACCCCAAGCAACTCCCGCAAATAGAACGATCCCGATCACTCCATTGACGACAAAAAAGGCTCGATTCATCTTGCCTAAATCCTCCACCTCTCGACATAAATAATGCTCGTAGACTAAAGCCCCGGCGACGATTGCGTAAGCGATCCAATAACAGATCCCAAATCCACTTTCCCATCCAAAAAGGCCCAAGGCCAAAAAAGTGAGCCCATGAGCCCCTCGCGCAAAGAGAAGCGTTCGCTCAATTCCGAGCTTTGCAGGAATCGAATAAAGACCGGCCTTTCGATCAAACTCCGCATCTTGAGTCGCATAGATTAAATCAAAACCGAAAACCCACCACAACACCGCGAATGCCAATAACCACGGTCCTAAGGAACCAAGATCTCCTCGCACCGCTGCCCACGCCCCCATCGGGGCGGCACTGAGAGCGAATCCAAGTCCGAGATGACACCAAATCGTAAAACGCTTCAACCACGAATACCCCCAGACCAACGCCAATGCGATCGGAGATAAAAAAAGACAAAGAGAGTTGAGCTGCATCACGGCTCCAAAAAATAGAATCGTTCCCAATCCTGTCAGCAGCAAGGACTCTCGCTTACTTGCTAAAGTCGATCGAATGACCGTTCTCGGATTTCTTTGATCGATCTCCCAATCCAAATAACGATTAAAACCCATGGCAGAGGTCCGTGCCCCAACCATAGAAATCACAATCCACCCAAAAATCTCTACCGAGGGAATTCCCCTCGCTGCAACCATCATTGAGATCAACGCAAAAGGAAGGGCAAAGATTGTGTGAGAAAATTTGATCAGCTCTAAAAGGTTGATTAACTTTCTCAAAATAGATCCCTCCCCATCAAGAGCGATTCTTCGATCAAGACGATTCTTTTTTCCATCCCCTCTCTCTTTTCATAATATTGAAAGCAGGGCGATCTTTTTATCCCAACTCTTCCTTAAAAAACAGAAAAAAATGACGATAAGCTGTTTTACTGGTTAACTGGCAATATGAAAACAACGCTCGTTTTCCCTGATGATCTGATGTTAGAGATTAAAATCGCTTACATCCGAGGAATCGTAATTCCTTTTTGCCCCTGATATTTTCCGCCGCGATCTTTGTACGAGACCTCACAAATTTCATGTCCCTCAAAAAAGAGAACCTGCGCAAGCCCCTCCCCCGCATAAATCTTCGCTGGCAACGGAGTTGTGTTCGAAATCTCTAAGGTCACATGTCCCTCCCACTCCGGCTCAAAAGGGGTCACATTCACAATGATCCCGCAACGGGCATAGGTCGACTTCCCAATACACATCGTGACGACATTTCTCGGAATCCGGAAATACTCCACACTCCGTGCCAAGGCAAAGGAGTTCGGAGGAACCACGCAAACATCCGTATTCATATCGACAAAGGATTTATCATCAAAGTTCTTAGGATCGACGACCGAACTATAAACATTCGTAAAAACTTTAAATTCGGGAGCCACCCGCAAGTCGTATCCATAGCTTGAACAGCCGTAACTAATCACACGTCGACCCTCAAACTCACGGACAAGTCCCGACTCAAACGGTTCAATCATCCCTTTCTCTTGCGCCATTTTCCGTATCCACGAATCCGCATGTACTCCCATAATCTCTCCTGATAAATTCAATTTTTGGAAAACGAGGCAAAAGCCCAAACCCACCTACGCTAAGGCCAGCTTAACCGTATCGCGTTCCTCGACGAGCTCGGCAACCGTCGTATCGATTTTCGAACGGCTAAAAGCACTCACGGGAACTCCTTGGATAATCTCCCAATTCTTGCCATCGGTACGAATCGGAAAGGAGGTCATAATTCCCTTCTCAATCCCATAGCTTCCGTCTGAACAAACCGCAACACTCGTGCAATCTCCAGAAGCGGTCGGAGTCGTTAAAGATCTTACCGTATCCACTACGGCATTCGCAGCACTCGCGGCCGAGGAAAGTCCACGAGCTTTAATGATCTCTGCACCTCGTTGCTGCACCGTCTTAATAAAATCCCCTTCAAGCCAAGCTTGATCGGTGATCACCGAAGTCACCGGCTTTCCTTGAATTTTAGCATTCGCAAAATCAGGATATTGAGTTGCCGAATGATTCCCCCAAATTGCCAAGTTAGTAACCTCCGAAACATGAACCCCAGCCTTAATCGCAAGCTGACTTTTAGCCCGATTCTCATCGAGCTTTGTCATTGCAAACCAGCGATTACTAGGAATTCCCGGAGCATTCTCTTTGGCAATCCAACAATTGGTATTACAGGGATTACCGACAACAAGCACTCGAAGATCCGAGGCCGCATTCTTTTCCAAAGCCTTCCCCTGTCCGACAAAAATCTTTCCATTGATTCCCAATAACTCCTTACGCTCCATCCCTTGCTTACGCGGAACACTTCCGACAAGTAACGCCCAATTGACCCCCTTAAATCCCTCTTCCGGTGAAAAAGCCGGAACAATCCCTTGCACAAGCGGAAAAGCACAATCCTCCAACTCCATCGCCACTCCCTTTAAAGCATTCTCTGCCTGAGGAACTTCAACAAGATGAAGTATCACCGGCTGATTCGCTCCAAACATCGCCCCCGACGCGATCCGAAACAAAAGTGAATAACCGATTTGACCCGCTGCGCCAGTGATGGCGACCCGAATAGGTGAATTTGTGCTCATAGTAAAAGGATCAACTCAAATTCATGATCACCTGACAAGATTAAATCGTTCAAAATCGCCGAATGAAGGAAACTTTATTCCCTGACCTAAGGGACTAATACCTTAACGAAATAAAAATCTCCAGAGGGGAACGCGACGAATGATGATCCGAACCTCAACCGAGGATCCCAATGTTAACTTTTGCGGAGTCGACTCCACTCGGGCATACAAACGATAAAGAGGCTCTAAGGCCTCCTGATGAAGTCCCGTCTGCTTTTCTCCCCCGTGAGCCCTCTCAGGTTCTAAAGCTAACTGAACAATCTCCCCTTCAATATAACCATAGCGAAAGGCATCAAAGGTCTTTGATTTCATAATCACTTTTTGACCAACCTTTAAACGATGATATTGACTTTGCCCCGTCGTGATCTCAACTCGATTGATCTCTCCATTCGCCAAGTGAACCAAATCCTCCCCCGTCGCCACACGCTCTCCAGTACGATTTTTTTGAATGAGCGTGACCACTCCCGACTCCGGAGCCCGAATCACACTTCGATCGATCTCCGAAAGAATGATTTTCTTTTCCGTATCTAAAGTACCAACAATCGCATAGGCCGTCCGAATCTCCGCCTTCGCCTGATCTAAAATGCTCTGTTCAAGTCCCTTTTCGACAATTTTAAGCTTTTCTTGAACCTTTTCCTCCTCCGATTTCGCCAAATAGAGCGCCAAATCGGATTGCTCAACCTCATGTTTACTCAATAGTCCCCGCTCCAAAAGCAACTGATCTCGTTTTTGATCCTCTTCCGCTTTTTTGACCTTTTCACGAGCCCCTCCCCACTCCTCATGCAAATGCCAGAACTCTTTTGGAAGCGGATTTCGACTGATTCGATCGAGGCTTGATTTTTGAAACTCTAAATCACTTCTCGCTTTCTCAAGTCGTGCCTCGATTTGCTGAAGTTGATCTTGAAACTTGGTATCATCAATTTGAATAATCGGCTCTCCCGCGGTGACCCGATCACCCTCTTTCACAAAAATCTTTGCCAGTATCCCCTCCCGATTGGCATATAAATAAATATCATGTTCGGCACGGATTTTTCCAATCGCATTCACTTTTTCATCAATTGGAACAAAAATTAAAAGCCCAATAATTAAAAAAATGGTCAAAAATATAACCCCTAAAATCATTCGCCGTATAGATCGCATTTTAAAAGGTAAAAGATCCCCCTCCTCGACCTCATTCACAGAATTGATTAAACCTTTATTCATATCCCCTTCACCGGCTCATTCACCTTTGCCCCGCTTGCCTGCCCTCGTCCTCTTGGAAAATCGAGACCACTTTCGGGCGATACAAATGAAAATAGGCCCCCTGTTTTTCCAATAGCTCTTGATGCGTCCCGATCTCTAAAATTCTCCCTTGATTCATCACAACAATTCGATCCGCTTTTTGAATTGTTGTCAGTCGATGGGCGACAATAAATACCGTGCGGCCCTTCATTAAAGTATCCATCGAATGCTGGATCAACGCCTCGCTTTCGTTATCGAGCGCACTCGTCGCCTCATCGAAAATAAGAATCTTAGGGTCCTTAAGAATACAACGGGCAATCGCAATTCGCTGACGTTGTCCCCCAGAAAGGGAGACCCCTCCTTGACCCACTTCGCTTTTCATTTGCCTTGGAAGTTTTTCAATAAATTCCCAGGCATTCGCGAGTTGAGCCGCACGCATGACCTCCGCCTCGGTCGCCTCCGGCTTCCCATAACGAATATTTTCCTCAACCGTCCCGGAAAAAAGAAAGTTTTCCTGAAGAACAATTCCGAGATGGTTGCGATAATCATCATACTTCAAACGACGCAGATCAATGCCATCCACTAAAATTGCTCCCCGAGTCACGTCGTAAAATCGAGCAACTAAACTCATCAAGGTCGATTTCCCACTCCCACTCTGTCCGACAAATGCGATGACCTCCCCCGCCTTGACTTGAAGATTAAAATCGTGAATCGTCACTCGATCGCCATAAGAAAACTCCACCTGATTAAAATCAATTCGCCCCACCATTTGCTTCATCTCCATCGGATGATCATCCTCTCGAATATGAGGCTTCGTATCCAATAAGCTTAAGATCCGCTCGAAACTCGTCCTTGCAGAAGTTGAAGATTGAATCAGCGCAGCAATTCCTCCCACGGGTCCATAAAGCATCCAAAGATAGCTAATATAAGCGACAAATGAACCGGTCGAAATCTCTCCTGAAATCGTCGCAAGCCCCATCACTAAAATAACCGAGGCATAAACAAAAAAGAACAAAAGCTCCAGAACAACATTCATCTTGGATCCCAAATAAGGGAGCTCAATTTCATGTGAAAAATTATTTTTTAACGCGAGAACAAAACGTTTTCGCTCGTGATCCTCCTGCCCAAATGATTTCACGACTTTAATGCCCGCAAAAGTCTCCCCTAAATACCCCGCGAGTTGAGATTGTCGTGCCTTGACCTCATGATCTTTTTTCTCCAGTCGATCTCGGTAAAAAACAACGACCAGATAGTAAAAAGGAAGCGTCAGCACACAAAATAAGGTCATTAAAGGATGAATAAAAACCATCACGATCAAGGAAAGAATGAGTGCCACACAGGAATTAGAAAGGATGTTAAATGAACTATTAATAAATTGCTGGATCGCCAAGGCATCACTCACCACATGACTCACCAAACTCGAGGTCTTCTTATTTTCATAAAAAGAGAGGTGTAATAACTGAAGATGGTGAAATAATGCATTCCGAATATCGATCACCACTCGCTGTCCGATGTATTGGGATAATAAAACATGCCCCAGCCCCGCAACCATTCGGATCCCTTGAATTAAAAAAAGCCCGATCACCAGCCCAACAAGAAGTCCGATATTCTTCGAAGGAATCGCCTCATCGATCACCAACTTAATCAGAAGGGGGACAAGCACCACGATGGCCACTGTAAAAATATTTCCCGCAATCGTGACCCCAATCAACGATTTATACTTCCTTAAAAAGCCCCAAAATCGACTCCCCAGATCTGCAGGGGAGCTATTCATCGGAGAGGAAAGTGAATCCCCATCAGTACTCAAGGAGGGAGGAGTCATAAAATATCGGATTTAAAAGAAATTTAAGGGTCTTTTGTGGTTTAATGGATATTGGAATTAAAATTGGAATTTAATCGAAATGGTTACTCCGACGATAATAAAACACAGGGAGATTTTGAATCATCAAAACGGTTTCGAAATCGAAACGAGGGCCTGAATTTCATTCATTTCATAACTACCACAAATCCCAAACAATACAAACCTCTTTTCATTCCCGGATCCATTTAGGATAGTCTTGCCTTTTACCCTTAGGGTCGACATCTTCCGCATTATGTCCAATACCATTGAAGTAATCCTTTTAGGAATTCTCGAAGGAATTACTGAATTTCTACCGATCTCCAGTACAGGTCACCTCCTTATTGCTGAACATTGGCTCGGAAAACGCCCTGAACTCTTTAATATCTTCATTCAATCCGGCGCTGTGCTTGCGGTTCTTTTTATCTACGGAAACCATGTCAAATCACTCTTCAGCGATTGGAGAAAAAAGGAAAACTTCGACTATCTCTCTAAAATAACCCTCTCCTTTGGCATCACCGCTGCTTTTGGAGTTCTGGCCAGTAAAACGGGGTTTAAACTTCCAGAGGAGCTTGCTCCCATCGCGTGGGCAGTCCTGATCGGTGCCATTGCGATTTTTCTGGTAGAACGATATGCCAAAACTCATCCCGGCAACGAACTGGTGACTTGGAGATTAGCTGTTTTTGTCGGTCTTGCTCAGGTCCTCGCAGGAATTTTCCCTGGAACCTCTCGCTCTGCTGCTTGTATTTTAGTCGCCATGCTAGCAGGGGCCAATCGACCTATTGCGACCGAATTCTCGTTTTTAGTCGGCATCCCGACGATGTTTGCCGCCTCCGCCTACTCCCTTCTCAAAATAAAAGGGGAAATCAAATCGCTCGATTCCTCCATGCTGTTTGATTTAGGACTGGGCTTCACCACCTCGCTCATTGTCGCATTTCTCGTCGTGAAGTGGCTTCTCCGCTATATCCAAACCCATACCTTCATCCCTTTTGCATGGTATCGAATCGGCCTTGCTTCCCTGCTTTTCTATTATCTACTTAAATAATCCTCAATTCCTAAATCGGCTCCCATTTCCCTTTTAGAAAAAAATATAAAACCAATAAATTTCTAAGGAACGCAGGCACTACTGTCAAAAATAACTCTGGATTTGAGAGGTGAATTAGAGGATGGGGATTGAAATTCTAAAGCAGTTCTCGCGCAACGCCGCGACGCCGCCACGTCAGAGAGAGTGAGAGGATCGTGAGCTCTTTCCTTTCGGCGCCTCCCGAGAATCTCTCCCGTTTCTTTGAAAAAAGGATTTTCAAAAAACGATCAAGTTTCTCTGGAGGGGATCGGTTTCACCTCTCCTCGGAAAGAGCTCACGATCCTCTCAATGGTAAATTCTCGGATTATTTTTATATGAAGGGGGGAAAGTT
>CAMCYL010000098.1 GCA_945883905.1 Akkermansia muciniphila
TCTGATTCGCTTTCCAATGAACGCCCCATGGAAGAATCAAAATGCCTAAAGATAAAATCACCTCCGAAAGCCGAATGCGGGAAAACCGCACGTTCGGTTTGATGAGAGGAAGGGAGGTCTATCGACCTACCCTTCCTACTCTACTAAAAAAAGGATTTTCAAAAAACGATCGAGTTTCTCTGGAGGGGCTCGGTTTTCACCGCTCCTCGGAAAGAGCTCACGATCCTCTCAGGGAGAAATTCTCGGATTTTTTTGTATCATGTGGGGAAGTTCTGACCCAAGAGCGTAAGTGATAGATCCCTATTTTTAAAAAGAGATCGAAAGCTCGTTTTCGAGAACTATTTAAAAATAGGGAGGAGGCTCGGAGGAGCCGTGGTCAGAACGAGGGGGGGAGTAGGGATTTAACGTCGCGTCGTGGCGTCGTTGCGTGAGACAATGTATTTAAGTTTTTTTTGTTTTGGACAGTAGTGTAGAGGGAAAAATCATTTTTAGTTTTTTTCATGAGCGAGTGTCGATGCGGAGGTTTGGGATTGGTTTTTATTTTTAATGGTAATGAAGGATTGTAAATTTATTTTAAAGAACTTAGGATCAGAGATGCTTGAAAAGCTTTCTCAACAACGGTGGCGGATCTCCTGTCTTTTGACGGGACTTATTTTAATTTCATATTTTGGTTTTCTTTTACTTTTGGGTTATCAGAAGGAATGGATGTCGAAAAATCTTTTCCCAGGCTGTAGTTTAAGCATCGCTTTAGGGATTGGGATGATCGTTTTGGCGTGGGTCTCGACGGGGGTTTATGTTTGGTGGGCGAATCGTTACTATGACCCAGCGGTGGCCGCGTTTCGAAAAAAAGATCAGGAGTAAAATGCAATCACAAGAATTTATTGATATTTTAGGAAAGATTAATCCCGTTGCGATTGCTTTTTTCGCCGTTTTTATTGTGGCGACGATGGGAGTGACTTATTTTGCGGCTCGAAAAACGAAGACCGCCTCCGAATTTTTTACAGCCGGAGGAAATATCTCGGCATGGCAGAATGGCTTTGCTTTGGCGGGGGATTATATGAGTGCCGCTAGTTTTTTAGGGATTGCCGGAATGGTCGCCCTTTCTGGGTTTGATGGTCTGATTTATTCGATTGGTTTTTTAGTCGGGTGGCCCGTAGTGCTGTTTTTTTTAGCAGAACCGTTGCGTAATTTGGGAAAATTTACCTTTGCCGATGTGGTTGCGGTTCGATTCAGCCCAGTGCCGATTCGCGTGTCTGCGGCCTTTAGCGGCCTTTGTGTCGTGGCTTTTTATCTGATTGCTCAAATGGTGGGGGCTGGAAGTTTGATTCAACTGATGTTTGGAATTCCCTATCAAACTGCTGTCTTCATCGTCGGGGTAGTGATGATTCTTTACGTTCTTTTCGGGGGGATGATAGCAACCACTTGGGTTCAAATTATTAAAGCCGTTTTACTTTTGGCGGGGGCGACATTTTTAGCGGTTTTGGTTTTAATTAAAATCGGAGGATCCCCTTTCGAGGTTTTTGCTCGGGCGGTCGAGAGTTATCCGGATCCGAATCCATTGGTAGGAGCGAAGTTGATTTCTAAACCGTTTGATCTGATTTCATTGGGGATGGCCTTAATTTTCGGAACGGCGGGGCTCCCTCATATTTTGATGCGGTTTTATACCGTGAAGAGTTCGAAGTGTGCGCGTCTTTCTGTTTTCTATGCGACGGGACTCATTGGATGGTTTTATCTCGTCACCTTTGTTCTTGGTTTTGGAGCCTGTGTCATTGTCGGTCGGGAGGCGATTCTACAGATTGATAAGGGGGGAAATATGGCAGCGATCGCCCTGTCTTATGCTTTAGGGGGCTCTCCCTTGATGGGATTTATTTCTGCCGTTGCTTTTGCGACGATTCTTGCGGTGGTGGCCGGATTGACTTTGTCAGGAGCCGCTGCGGTTTCCCATGATTTATGGGTGCATGTCTTTCGCTCGGGAAAGGTTGATGAGAAGGAGCAGATGAAAGTGGCTCGTGTAGCAACATTGGGATTGGGCGTCGTGGCGATGATTTTAGGGATTTCATTTCAAGGGCAAAATGTGGCCTTCATGGTGGGATTGGCTTTTGCGATTGCCGCGAGTGGAAACTTCCCGGTTTTAGTGATGGCTATTTTTATGCGGCGATTTACGACGACGGGAGCGGTGGCGAGTATGATTGTGGGGACGGTCGCATCGCTGGGATTGATTTGGTTTTCGCCCACCGTTCAAATTGATATTTTAAAACATTCCGAGGCGCTCTTTCCGTGGAAAAATCCGGCCTTGGTCAGTGTTCCGCTTTCTTTTGCGGTTGGAATCGTTGTCTCGTTTTTGACCTATCGACCGGAAGAGGATCATAAATATCAGGCACTTGAGAAGAAATTGCATTTAGGCTAATCTTTCGATCTACTTTGAGATCAAGGGGTTGTCATATAATTTCTTCGGACTTTCGTAAAAGGGGATTGAAGTGAAGTGTTAATATCCTTGCATCATCTTCGTAAGATTTTTATAAGTAGTGACTTATGACACGCGATATTGAACGAACCATTGAGTTTGAATTTGTACGAGCAACCGAGAATGCGGCCCTTGTCGCCTCTCTTCATTGGCTCGGTCGGGGAAATAAAGAAGCGGCGGATGAAGCGGCCTGTGATGCGATACGCGGGGTTATGGGGATGGTTGATATTTCAGGGGAATGTATGATTGGCGAGGGGATTAAGGACAAAGCTCCCGGAATTTTTTTAGGGGATAAACTAGGAACTTGGAAAGAGGGAGCCCCTCGCTTTGAAATCGCTTTAGATCCGATCGATGGAACGTCGAATATTGCGAAAGGGTTGCCGAACTCGATTTCAGTCATGGGGGCGACTTTAGTCGATGCCGGTAAACCTGGGATTCGAAATCTTCCCGGTTTTTATTGCGAAAAACTTTCCTATGGACCGAAGGTCATTGCCTACATGCAGAAAATCGGGATGAAAGATATTAAGCTCGATAACTCCGTTGAGGATACCCTTCCTTTAGTTGCCGCTGCGCTTGGGAAGCGAGTCACGGAGTTGGTGATTGTCACTTTGGATCGACCTCGCAATCAACATATTATTGATCAAGTGAGAGCGATCGGAGCCTCTTTGCGAATGATCTCCGATGGAGATATTACTGCTGCGGTGGCCCCTTCGCTGCCCGATTCGGGGGTCGATCTTTATTGGGGGATTGGAGGAACACCAGAGGCGATTCTTACGGCCATTGGATTAAAATGCTTGGGCGGAAATATTCAGTCTCGGATGTGGTTTAAGACCGAGGCGGAGAAGCAGGAGCAATGTGCGGGAATGACCCATGCCGATATTTCTAAAGTTTATCACGTCGATGACTTAGTGTTGAGTGAGAGTGCGATCTTTTGTGCGACCGGGATTAGTGACAGTCCTTTGTTACCGGGAGTGAAATTCATTGGACGGACGGCGACGACACAATCCATTTTGATGCGAGCGAAGAGTAAGACCGTTCGCTATATTCGTGCGGAGCATAATTTGGAGCACAAACGAATTCCAATGGGACATGATAAAGGGTATCATCACATTTAGTGACATAAATAAATGAGGTTCACGTTTTCATTAGAATCAAAAAAATCTCTTAGGAATGCACGAAGGCAGGAAAGTAAAGATTTCGTTTTAAATTCCTGTCTTTGTGCCTTCCTGAGAGCTCTCTTGCATTTGGAAGAGGGATTGGATAAAACGAAACGATGGCTGTAGATTCTCAGGTTGAAAACGGGTTGAAATTAATGCCGAAATTTGATGCGAGCGGGCTTTTGCCTTGCGTCACCATCGATGTCGAGACGGAGCGGGTTTTAATGGTGGCTTATATGAATGAAGAGGCGTTACGTCTCACGATTTCAACAAAGCGTGCGACTTATTTTACGCGATCCCGAAAAAAGATATGGGTGAAGGGAGAGTCCTCTGGGCATTTTCAAGAGGTGAAGGAGCTATTGGTGGATTGCGATCAGGACTGTATTATTTTAAAGGTGAAGCAGGCAGGGGCGGCCTGTCATACTGGGTTTCCGAGCTGTTTTTATCGTCGTCTCAAGCCCGGGACGGAAAATGAATTAGAGATGCTCGGGGATGAGAGGCAGTTTGATCCTGCAAAAGTCTATACGACTACATAAATCCTGAAAGCTTTCGGCCTCACTGACGAGGGCGTGGAGGGAGGGGCAAAATAGATTAATATAATTCTCAACACCCTTCTCTAGCCTACTTAACTTTCATTACGAAGGGCGCGAGACGGGGGAATTGAGGCGGCTTGAAGGGCAGGAATCATTGAGGCAAGGAGGCAAATCACCAGGGCCACGAGGGCGACGGTCAGCGAGAGAAGGGGATGATGGGCGGAGGGAATGTGCGGAAATTGATAGACCGAGGCGGCAAAGGGATCGCTTTGAAAGGTTTGTTGAAGCCAAATTCGGAACTCGTTACGGTAGCGGAGTACGATTTGGGCAAGCAAAACTCCAACGCAAGAACCGAGGATTCCCACCCAAGCGCCATGGAGAAGAAAAATAGTTAAGATTTGACGGTTTTTGGCGCCGAGTGCTTTGAGAAGTCCGATCTCTTTTCGTTTTTGAACCGTAAGAGTAATCAAGGTACTACAAAGACCAAAAGAGGCGACGATCATAATAAAAAGCAGAACGAAGGTCATGACCACTTGTTCCGTCTGGATCGCATTAAAGAGAGGTCGATTTTGATCCATCCAAGTTCGAGCGCTGGCGATATCACTGTGCTGTCGGTTCCATTGCTGTTTGAATTGTTCCGCCAGAAAAGGATCGTGAAGGCGAAGCGAGATCCCATGGACACCTTCATCAATCCGATAGAAACGTTGAGCATTGATTAGCGAGGTGATCATAAAATTAAGATCGTAATCGTACATTCCTGTCTGGAGGATTCCTGTCACGATCATCTCTTGAGGGAGAAAGGCACTCTGGGTTTTATTCGAGCTTTTTTTCCAATCGCCGAGGCTTCCAGGAGAATAAATGAGGACTTTGTCACCAATGGCAACTCCATAACGATAGGCCCACTCAAAACCAACGATCAAGCTGTTGCCTCGGAGTTCGAATTCGCCGTTGACGATTTTATCCTTCAGCGGGAGGACGCGATCTTCGCTTTCCGGATCGATCCCACGAATGACCGGAGTACTGATTTTATTATTAAATTCAGCGAGCACGGGGCCGCTGACGTAAGGGGTGTAAGCGCTGACGGTTTTTTCTGAAGTGAGTACCTTGATCGTCTCCTCAGGGTTCATTACATTTCCCTGTTTTGAGAGAACGACATGAGCGTTGAAGCCAATGACCTTTTCTCGAAGTTCAATCTCGAATCCTTTCATGACCGAAAGGACGACGATTAATACCATCACACTCAGTGTTACTCCGAGAACGGAGAGCACGGTGATCGTAGAGACAAAAGTTCGCTGTGGTTTGAGATAGCGAAGAGAGAGAAAGTGTTCGAATTTTCCGATCATGGGGAGGGAGCCGGTTCAATCGATGACCCCTCATTCGGTGAGGAAATAGGAATTACTTCTGTTGGCATCTCTTTTTCGGCCTTTTCTTTTTCGAGACGAATGCGTTCTCGGGCCTTGATCATTTCTTGGTTAAGCAGTTGCATTTCTATCCCGATTTTTTCCGGTTTATAAGGACAAGTCATCGCCCCTTCATAGGCCTCCATCGCTTTTGAGAGAAGTCCTTGTCTCCAATAGTGTGACGCAAGTTCAACCCAGAAGTAGCCACTGTACGGTTGATTCGTGATGGCGAGGCGGTAATATTGGTAAGCCTCCATATAACGCTCCATGAGGTCATGAGCCATGGCGAGTCGAATTGTAATGGTATCATCGACCGGATTTAATCGATGGGCCTTTTCGTACCAATAAATACTTTTAACCACGAGAGGATAACGAAGTTCTTTTTGAATATTGCGGGCAGCCTCTTGACGATAGAGATCGCCGAGGGTTGTTGCGACGAGGGTCGATCGGGGATCCTGTTTTGCCGATTTTTCCAGAATTTGGATTCGTTCCTCAAGGGTTACAGAGGCCTCTTGACGTTGGAGGCTCCAGAACGGGAAATAACCTCTTGCTGTTTTTTGGAGTTCGTAAATGAAGTAGCTTAAAATGAGCCCCGCAATCACAATGGGAATAAAGCGAAGCGGTTGTTTCGTTTTCATTTCAGTGGAGGGATTCGTCAATCGAAGTCCGAGACCAATCAAGGCAAAGGTGATCAAGGCATTTGCCGGAATATGGAGATTGAAATCAAGAAAGGAGTGAATAATGATCGCTGACATCACGCCTACCGCAGTGGAGAGAAAGATTCGATCGTGCCATTCCTCGGTCTTTTTCGGATGGCGAGAGAGTTTAATGCTGACGGTAATGACAAAAAAGAGAGCAAGGATCAGTCCGATGATTCCGTAATCGGAAAGCGTATTTGCATAGTCGTTATGGGTGAAGACGGCAAGGGAGGGATAGCTGGGGCCTTGATATCGGGGGTGTTCATAGAGAAAAGTCGCCGGACCGGTTCCAAAAAGGGGATAGTCTTTAGCGATTTTAAGGGCATCGAGTAAGAGTTGAATTCGGCAATACTCTTTATTAACGAGCAAGGTCTCGGCATCAAATCCCTCGGTAAGCCGTTGATTTAAATCTTTGTTTGAATAGATATATCCCCCCGCCCCCGAGAGCAGCAGGATAAAAAAAACAATCGGGATCCATCGCTTAATCTTTCCGAGTCGAACGGAAAAGAGAGTGATCGCAAACAGAGCAAAAGCCATAGCGACCCAACTTCCTCGGGAGATCGTTAATCCAAGGGCGATCGTCATTGGAATGCAGGAATATAAGACAATAATGCGAATCACCCAAGGAAGATGAGAGAAGAGTCCGATGGATAGCGCAATGGAGATGATCATCACAAAAAAATAGCCGGTATGATTCGGGCACCCGTAGGTTCCCGTCAATCGAGGGGCATAGTGAAGGTGAAAGGTTTGTCCAAAGGGGTGAAAGTCCGGATTGCCTTTAAGAAAAAATCCAAAAAGGGAGATGCCAATTCCGATTGCCATCAGAAAAAAGAGAATGGTCATCGCTTGAAAACGACGTTCAATCCCGTAACGAAAGGTAAAAAAAGTAATCGCATAAGCAATCACCTTGAGGATTTCAAGGCGACTATCGTACTCGATCGGTGAAAACCAAGAACGCCCAATCGCATAAAGTGTGAAGAGGGTTACCGAGAGATCGATGAGATCTGGTCGCCATTGTCGATGACGCAGATCCATTGCGGCACGGAAGAGTCCAATTCCCGCAACGATCGAAAGAGTAAAAAAGGGAGGAAGGAAGATCCATGGACGAATTCCCCCTAAGACGATAGGACCGATGAGGAGGCAAACAAGGATAAGGATTAATTGGATGTGGGAGAGTGAGGATGAGGGGCGCATGAAGGTGATTGCAAAGAGTTAGAATAGTCGATTGTAGAATGCTTTACGAAGTTATTTTTTGGCATTGAGGACAGATTCCAAAAAACTCAAGCCGATGAGAGAGTTTGGTGTACTTTTTATTTGATTGCAGCATTTTTTCCATTTCAAAGAGAGAGCATCCTTCAATCGGTTCGACCTGTTGGCAATTGCGACAGATGAGATAATGATGATGACCCTCATTAATCTCGTAGCGAATTTGATTATCCTCCCAGTAGTGTTGTTGAACGAGGTTCTTTTTTTCAAGGAGTTGAATGAAGCGAAAAACCGTCGCGAAATCACTGCTACTTTTTTTCACCCCTTGATGGATTTTTGCTAAGGTATGTGGGCCTCTTTTTTTGCGTAAAAAATCGACCAAGGCAAGACGTTGGTCCGTCACTCGAATCTCATGGAGACGAAGCCACTCTTCAGAGCTGCAATCTGAATGTTTGTGGTGATCGGCATGATCGCAAACAAGGGACATCCTAAAAGCCTATCAACCGTTCGAAGTGATGCAATCTTGCTTTTTCTGGGTGTGCGGCCGCCAAGGAGAGCCTCCTAGCAAGGGAATTTATCGTCCGGTCATTTTCGAGTGAAGTTGAATACCTCGGAGGACATCGACGGCACGGATAAGGGTGATGTCTTGAAAAAGATCGGTTTCTGTTTTTGTGTTATCTTTCTTTTTCTTTTTT
>CAMCYL010000099.1 GCA_945883905.1 Akkermansia muciniphila
CGTCCAAAACAACTTTGGATTTGAGAGGGAAAATCGAAGAGGGGGATTGAAATTCGAAAGCAGTTCTCACGCGACGCCGCCACGCCGCAACGTCAGAAAGGGAGAGGATCGTGAGCTCTTTCCTATCGGCGCCTCCTTTGTCGGCTGCCTCCTCCCGAGAATCTCTCCCGTTTCTTTGAAAAAAGGATTTTCAAAAAACGATCGAGTTTCTCTGGAGGGGATCGGTTTCACCTCTCCTCGGAAAGAGCTCACGATCCTCTCAGCGGGAAATTCTTGTATTGTTTTTGTATGAAGGGAGGGGACGCTCTGAGCCCATGAGCGTAAGCGATCGTTCCCTATTTTTAAAAAGGGATCGAAAGCTCGTTTTCGAGAACTTTTTAAAAATAGGGAGGAGGCTCGAAAGAGCCGTGGTCAGAACGAGGGGGGGAGTAGGGATTTAACGTTGCGGCGTGGCGTCGTTGCGCGAGACAATGTATTTAAGGTATTTTGTTTTGGACAGTAGTGGTAGACAATGGATGAAGAATATTGAACTTCCCTTGAGTTCCGGCATCTTGAGGAGATGAGTTTAGAACAAGAGATAAGAGCGATCGCCCTTCAAGGGAAGGCGGCGGGACTCGATTTAATGAAGCGCCCGTTAAAACAATTGGATGAGGCGTTGTTGGCGATGGCGCTCTCATTAGAGGAGTCTAAAGGCATAATTTTGACGGCGAATCAGATCGATCTTCAAGAGGCTGAAAAAAGAGGGATCTCGGGGGCGATGTTGGAGCGGTTGAAGATTAAAGAAAGCACCTTTCAATCGATGGTGGAGGGAGTTCGTCAAGTCGTCGGTTTAGAGAATCCTTTGGGGAAAACGATTCGCGAGTGGTCAAGGCCGAATGGATTGAAAATCAAGCAGGTTCGTGTGCCGATCGGGGTCATTGGAATTATTTATGAATCCCGCCCGAATGTGACCGTTGATGCCTCGGTTCTTTGTTTAAAGACCGGAAATGCGGTGATTTTACGGGGAGGGTCGGAGGCGATTCATTCCAATCGCGCCCTCTTGCAGGCGCTTCAAACCGGAGCTAAAAAAGCCGGACTTCCTGAAGCAGTCGTTCAGTTGCTCCCGATGACCGATCGGGAGGCGATTCCACTCTTGTGTCGTCAGGAGGATTGTATCGATTTGATGATTCCCCGGGGGGGAGAAGGGTTGATTCGGACCGTGACCGAACATGCAAGAATGCCAGTGATTAAGCATTATAATGGAATTTGTCATGTTTATGTTCATGAAAAGGCCGATCTGCAGATGGCGGAGCGGATTATTTTGAATGCGAAATGTCAGCGTCCTGGGGTTTGTAATGCTTTAGAGACTTTACTTATTGATGAATCGATTGCCCCTCGATTTCTCCCTCAGATTGTTCAGGCGCTCCGAAAAAATCAGGTTGAAATTCGGGGTGATTTATCGACTCAACAATGGGGAGGAGCGGAGGTGAAGGCGGCCTCCGAAGAGGATTGGCGAACCGAGTATTTGGATTTGATTCTTTCGGTTCGTGTCGTCAAAGGGATTGAGGAGGCGATTGCGCACATGGAGCAGTATGGTTCTCGTCATTCCGATGTGATTATCACCGAGGATAGCGGTATCGCTGAAAAGTTTTTAAATGAGATGGATTCTGCGACCGTTTATTGGAATGCTTCGACCCGATTTACGGATGGAGGGGAATTTGGCTTTGGAGCGGAGATTGGGATTAGTACCGATAAACTGCATGCACGGGGACCGATGGGATTAGCGGAGTTAACTTCGTATAAGTATCAGATTTTTGGATCAGGTCAGGTTCGCGCTTAATTCACGGTTTGGTGATTAAAGTTTGCTGTTTGTTGTTGAATCTCTACTGATTTCATACGGATGAAAGCATTATTTGTGTTCTTGACGCTGATGTGCGGAGTTCTCTATGTGCAAGCGTGGGAAAGGGATCGAAGTTTATCCGGTATTTTTATGGTTGAGGCGGATCAGAAGGAGAGGGTTCAAAAATGGATTTATTTTTTGGAGGAGATCCGTGCGAAAGCGGCGATGGAAATCGGATTGCAAGCGATTTCGGATCATCGTTTACTCGTGAGAGTCGGGGCGACACAAGGAGAGAGGATTTCCTTTCAAGCGAAAGTTTCGAACGGAAAATTAGATTTTTATTTGCAGGTGAGTGATTCGATTGATCGTGCGGAGTTACTGAGGGCTCTTTCGCGAGTATTTATTTACGAGCGTATTTTGCCCAAGGAGAAAGTTTGGAAAAATGGGGAGATTCTTCCTGTGATTCCTTTTTGGATCGTTGAAGGGCTGACTCAATCCTTAGATCCCTCTTTATTTGAATTGGAAGTGGTTGATCAAATTATTCGGCGAATGAGGAGTTTAGAGAAGTTTCCAACGCTTCAGCAGGTGATGAGTTGGGAGGAACTAAGCGAACAAAAAGTGGAAGGTTATTTTCAACGCTCTTTTTGTTATGCGTTGTATGCATGGAATTTTAAGGGAGAGAGTTCTTTGGAAAAGGGGTGGTCGATGCTCGGTGAGGATTTAAAGGGATGGTTGGTTGGAGATCAGGAGGAGATGCAGGCTCGTTGGAGTCGATATTTAAAGGATTTTAAGGCTCAAAAAGAGTTTTTTATGAGTTGGGAGGAGACGGAGAAAGCGGTGGCAAAGGTTATGGTTTTTCAGATTCCGAATGGATCTGGTGAAGAGGAGAAGGTTCAAACGCTCTCATGGGATTGTTTGCGAGAGGGAAAGGATTCAAGGGAGTTTCTGGAGAAAATCTCTGAGAGACAGGGGGAGTTACTTGTTTTAGAGACACAGATTCATTTTGCCTGGAGATCCTTTTTATTTCACTATCGCACCGCTCTTCAACTGCTGGCGAATGAACTTCAGCCGTCGCTTGATCGGAAAAGTCATTTTTCCTCTCGTTCGGTGAATTCGATGGCCTTATCTCCTCCCTCTAAAAAAGTGACATATGAAGAGATCATTGCTCTTGCGAAGCAGGAGCTTTCGGGGTTAAAGCAGCGATCGCTCAAAACCACGGAGTATTTGGATTGGTTTTTAGTGAACTATTCAAGCTCTCAAGAAAAATTTAGTTTTGAAGATTACTTTCAAGAGGCGAATCAAAGGAAGGAGAGTCCTTTTCATGGAAAAGATCCTTATCGTTCTCAGGGAATTCGAGTCGAGCAATTGAATGAACAGTGGTAAGGATAAAGTTGGAGTTTTTTGGATTATTCCCTATCAATGTGCGGATGATCAAAATCCATCTTTTTCCAGGTCAAGGTTCGCAAAAAGTAGGAATGGGCAAGGAACTTTTTTCTTTGTTCCCTGATGAAACGGCACTGGCGAGTGAAATTCTCGGCTATTCGATAGAATCGCTTTGTGTTGAGGATCCTCAACAACTTTTAAATCGTACGGATTATACTCAGCCGGCTCTTTATGTGGTGAATGCATTATCTTACTTTCAAAAAGTGAAGGAAATGGGAGGAAAACCGGATTATGTCGCGGGTCATAGTTTAGGTGAATATAATGCTCTTTTGGCGGCAGAGGTTTTTGATTTTGCAACGGGATTAAAATTAGTCCAGAAGCGTGGGGCGCTCATGGCTCAGGCGCAAGGAGGGGGAATGGCCGCGGTGTTGGGAATGCCTGTGGAGAGGATTCAGGAACTTTTAAAAAATCCGGCGTATGCCTCGATCGATGTGGCGAACTATAATGCGCCCGAGCAGACCGTGATCTCCGGTCCTGCAGAAGCGATTCAAAAGGCTAAAGCCGATTTTGATGCCGCGGGAGCGAAGCGATATGTGGTCCTTCCGGTAAGCGGAGCCTTTCATTCTCGTTATATGCAGCCCTCTCAAGAGGAATTTGCGAACTTTTTAGAGGGCTTTACCTTTGGCTCTCCATCCATTCCAGTGATTTCAAATGTGGAGGCGCGGCCTTATCGTCTGGAGGAGGTGAAATCGAATCTTTCGAAACAGATTACCTCCTCGGTTCGTTGGGTTGAAACGATTCGACTCCTTTTAGAGATTCCGGAGGTTGAGTTTGAAGAGGTAGGACCGGGACGTGTTTTGACTGGATTGTTAAAACAGATCAAAGGTTAAGAGGGTTTGATGAGAGATCGAGTCTAATGAAAGTACGTCCTCCTATTTCAACCCGACGGTGGGTGCATCTTCCTTGGGTGGAGGAATCGGAGCGGCTTGCTCAAGAGAGTTCGTTGCGACCGATTTTAGGGCATGTTCTATGGCATCGTGGATGTCAGAGTCGGGAGGGAATTGAGGGCTTTTTAACGCCGCGTCTGCAGATGTTAGGGGATCCATTTTTATTAACGGATCTTAAAAAAGCAGCGGAAGTGATATTAAAGGCGATTGAAGGTTCCAAACGGATCGTCATCTATGGGGATTATGATGTCGATGGGATGACTTCGACTGCATTTTTCTATCGTTTTTTAAAGCGTTTAGGGGCCCATGTGGATTGTTTTCTTCCTCATCGTATGAGTGAGGGCTATGGACTTACCTTGCAGGGTGTGAAACGTTGCTTAGCGGAAAAACAGCCGGATTTATTGATTGCAGTGGATTGCGCAACGACCGCGATTGAGGAGACTCAATATTTACAGTCCGAAGGGGTTCAAGTGGTGATCGTTGATCATCATGAATTGGCAGAGAGAGCGCCTTTTGCAACCGCATTTGTGAATCCGCATCAGGATGGAATTTTGACCTATTTAGCAAGTGTTGGACTCGTTTTTAAAGTTTGTCATGGAATATTAAAGCTGGGGGAAAATCAGCGAAAACAAATTGATCTTCGGGATTATTTGGATTTGGTTGCATTGGGAACCGTGGCGGATCTTGTTCCTTTAATTGAGGAGAATCGTATTCTCGTACAACGGGGGCTAGAGCAGATTACGAAAAGTCAGGTGATCGGAATTCGTGCTCTGAAAAGAGTCTCAGGGATACGCGGGGAGGTGAAGGCTTCGGATGTTGGATTTCGGCTTGCGCCTCGGTTAAATGCGGGGGGAAGGTTGGGAGATGCTTGTCGTTCGTTGGAGGTTTTAATCTCTGATGATGAAGTTGAAGTGGAACGGCTTGTTCAAGAGTTAGATCAAGCCAATAAAGAGCGGCAAAAGATCGAGCAGGCGATTTTAGAGGAGGCCTTTCAGGAGTTGAATTTGAGTTTTTTACCGGACTCAGATCGAGTCATTGTCTTAGGGAAAAGAGGTTGGCATTGCGGTGTGATTGGGATTGTGGCATCAAGGATTCAAAAGGCTTATCATCGCCCGACATTAATTATTGGATTTGATGAGGCGGGGACGGGAAAGGGGAGCGGACGGAGTGTGGAGGGGTGTTCACTAGTCGATTTATTGAGATCCTGTGATTCTCATTTAGTGACCTGTGGAGGGCATGAGATGGCGGCGGGATTGACCGTGAGAGAGGAGTCCTTTGAGGGATTTAAAAAAGCGATTTTTGAAAAGGCAGAG
The DNA here is from genome assembly GCA_945883905.1 of Akkermansia muciniphila. Classification (GTDB taxonomy): domain Bacteria; phylum Verrucomicrobiota; class Verrucomicrobiia; order Methylacidiphilales; family CAMAQI01; genus CAMAQI01. The sequence goes on from CAMCYL010000099.1 coordinate 5,463, forward strand.
AGTGCTGTTCAATGGAGTGCTTTACAGCCGACCTTAACCCTTCATGGCAAGCTTCAAGGAGAGGTCGTGGGTGGAAAACTTTATTCGGAATTGAATCGTTTGGCTCCTTTTGGGCAAAAAAATTCTCAACCTGTTTTTGAAATTGATCAATTAGAGATGACTCGTGCCCCGAAGGTGTTTGGCAATAATCATGTAAAATTTTTCTTTAAAGGAGAGGGTCAAGAGGTTGAGGCGGTCGGTTTTGATATGGCCGATCGAGAGTTAAAAACACAGGGAATAAAGCTTGCTGGGGTCTTGGATTGGGACGATTATCGAGGGCAAATGAATGTGCGGGTCATTGATTGGAAGAATGGGGTCTGACCTCGGGGGTCTTCTTGGCCTTAATCCAATATCATTTTATCTTTGGTCGGGAAAATTTGGCGAATAATAATCCACGTGACACTGATGCAAATGAGACTATCGGCGACATTAAAGGCCGGCCAATGCCATCCTTGATAATGCCAATCAACAAAATCGATGACGTACCCGTGACGGAATCGATCGATAGCATTTCCAATGGCTCCGGATAGAATTAAGGCTCCAATGAGATTAACCTCCTTTTTTCTCCAATCGAAATCTCGAGCCACCCAATAGCTCAAAGTGATCAATAGGAGAACAAAAAGAGCGAGTAGGGTGTTGTGGCCTTGAAGGAATCCGAAGGCGACCCCCGTATTTTCAATATAGGTCCAGTTCCAGTATCCGTCGATGACCACTTGAGTTTGGATTGGGCGAAGCGTTTCGTGGGCCCAGATTTTGGTTATCTGATCGATCGTGATCCAAAAAAGAAGAACTCCCCAAAACCATGGAAGGGGGCGGATGCTTTTAGAAGTCGGTTGAGCCATTTTAAAAGGATGGATTTTCGAGCAAAAAAAGCAAGTGTCCCTATTTTTGAACCGATTTCTTGCATGAGAAATGGACTTCTCATGATAAATCTGGGTGTGATCTGAAAAAAAAACGGTGGAGTGATTTCACTCCACCGTTTTCCAGAAACCCTAGGAACTCATTTGTATGAGTTCAATTTACCGAAGAAGGGCCAAGATCGATTGTTGAGCGGAGTTCGCTTGAGCGAGCATCGAGGTGCTGGCTTGCAACAAGATATTGTTCTTCGAGAGTTCGGTGCTTTCTGCGGCAACATCGAGATCCTTGATTCGGCTATTGGCGGTTTCGACATTAATTTTTTCGACACGGATGTTTTGGATGTGGAACTGGAACTTTGAGATATCCGCATTCACTTCAGCACGTCGTCGAGCGATCGATTGGATCGCAAGGGAGAGGGTGGAGATCGACTGTTGAGAGGAGGTGGTCGAACCGATCGTGGCGCCTGTCAATCCAAGGGTGGTTAAGTTCCCTAAGGAATTGGTTTGGAGGATATCCGTGGTTCCATCCGAAGAGATGGCGACGGAGATCGTTCCACTGGTGAAGATCGTCGTTCCGTTGTAAGTCGCATTTGCGGAGATCGCTAAAATCTGAGTTTTGAGCCGTTCGAATTCGATATTGTAATTGGCACGATCGGTATCACTAAAAGCACCGTTGGTGGCGCGTTGAGCGAGTTCACTCATCCGAGTGAGCTGAGCTTGGATTGTTTGTAAGAAACCATCGGCGGTTTGAGCGTAAGAGATGATATTTTGAGCCCCTTCTGCGGCGGCTCCTAGGCGTTTGATACGAGCATCTAAGTTGGCACTGACGGCGACACCGGCGGCATCATCGACAGGATCAGCAAGACGTGAACCGGAAGCGAGCTTCCGAATCGATTTCGTCAGATTATCATTATTAACAGTGAGGTAGTAGTTGGCGTTAACAGCTCCGACATTTGTTCCGATACTTGGCATATATTTTCTCCAGTTTTTATTAGGGTTGTTTCTGATCTGAGGAGACCCTTAGGGGGGCTTCATCGGGGAAACTTTCTTTCCTTAATAACGTATTCGGTATCTGAAAAAAATACTTTAAGCTTTTTTTAAGTAAAAAGTGATTTTTTTCATTTACCGATGGAGAAAATGAGCAAAGGGGTGGAAAAATAGTGCGTTTAGGGGGGGTAAATGGGAGGATTTTGCTTCCTTCCCGTTTTTAGTGAAATAAAAAACTCTCCAAGGAAGGCACGGAAGCAGGATTTTTATCTTTCGCCTCGAAAAACGACGGAGGCTGGAGGCCTCCGTCGTTATTTCGCAACCCTAATTACGACTTGTCTTACCGGAGTAAGGCCAAGATGGATTGTTGAGCGGAGTTCGCTTGAGCGAGCATCGAGGTGCTGGCTTGCAACAAAATATTATTCTTCGAGAGTTCCGTACTTTCAGAGGCAACATTCAAGTCCTTGATTCGACTATTGGCAGTGGCCACGTTGATCGATTCGACACGGATGTTTTGAATGTGGAACTGGAACTTTGAGACATCGGCATTCACTTCAGCTCGTCGTCGAGCGATCGATTGGATCGCAAGAGAGAGTGTGGTGATTGATTGTTGAGAGGAGGTGGTCGAACCGATTGTCGCTCCTGTTAATCCAAGGGTGGTTAAGTTCCCTAAAGAAGTGGTTTGGAGGATATCCGTGGTTCCATCCGAAGAGATGGCGACGGAGACCGTTCCACTGGTGAAGATCGTCGTTCCGTTGTAAGTGGCATTTGCGGAGATCGCTAAAATCTGAGTTTT
>CAMCYL010000100.1 GCA_945883905.1 Akkermansia muciniphila
ACACAGAACACACTGAATTTTAAGGGTTTATAAAAAACAGGGGATTCACCCGCTGGGTGAAGGAAAAAATAACTCTTTTTTTGCTTAACATCTTCTTTCTGTGTATTTTGTGTATTCTGTGGTTAAGTGGATTGCCGATTTTAGGTTCAAAGACCTTTGCCCTCCGGGAAGAGCCCCCCTTGCCTTCGAATTTTTAGTTGAATCGGATAAAGCCGGCTTGATGGTTGCAGCCGAAAACGGGGAGGACTGTTTCTCTTGTTGTTTGAAGGAGTTGGATCGTTTCCCAGCCGATGGAGACCCCGAAGGCATGAGAAGTGCGAGGCGAGGCGTTTGTGGTGGTCCAAGGATTCCAGAGGATTTGCTCGGTGGGGAGGGAGGCTCCGATCTTTTTTTCCATTTGAGATTTGACCTCCAAAAATTCCGCTTTGGTTCGATAGAGAAATCCCTGTTCCGTTTGATGAATCGTGCGAGAGGAGGAGGTGGGATCGGCTCGACGTAAAGAGAGGGCGGCGGCGCCTTCGGTAGGGATCATTCCTTTGCGAATCCAGCCTGCGGCATGGTAGGCCTCGACAGACATCGCATCAATTTCGTAACCGGCGGCAACGATGACTTCATCGGCTTTACCCAGTTGTAACCAAAGAGCGGCAGTCTCTAGGGCGGCGATCCAAGCCGTTTCATCCCCGAGCAGGGAGTAAACAGGGCCGCCGATTTTGTGTTGCGCAACGACATGGCTTGCAGGGGAGTTAAAGACCGTTTCTGGAAACATCATTGGACTGGCGGCACGAGGTCCTTGTTCGACTATTTCTTGATAGAATCGACGACTATAAGTGATGCTTCCTGTAAAATTAATAACGATGAGGCCAAGGCGGTCTCGATTCATGCATTTTTTTAGACATTGATCGACGGCCTCAGTGAGAAAGTAAGTCATCGGGGTTGCGCGTCTGAGGCGAGGTTCCCTTTGCCAGTGAGCAAGTGATTGGAGATCAATTTTATTTATGGGGGTTGCTTTTCGATTTGTCTTTAAACGGGGAAGAGGATAGGCGGGCCATTCCGATTTTTGTTCGAGGGAGAGAACGGTTGTGCCGCCGGGTGAAACAATTCCCCAGGATTGAACATCGAGGTTGAGATTCATTTTCAAACCTCCCCTTGGTTCTTGAATTTGGAGAAGATTAAAGCGGCGTTTGAGCCTCCAAATCCTAAATTCACACTCATGGTTGCATTCCAATTTTGAGGAAGAGAAGGGGGATTGGATCGCAGAGAGTTTTGGATTTCGGGGATCGGATTTTGGCAATTGATTTGAGGGGGAGCCATCCCTTCTTGAAGGGCGAGGAGTGCAAAAATGGCTTCGATTGCCCCTGCGGCTCCGAGTGTGTGACCGGTCATGGCTTTGGTGGAACTCACTTGAATGGAGGGGAGAGTGGAGCCGAAGATGCGTTGGTAGGAGAGAATCTCGGCTCCATCGTTCATGGGAGTTCCTGTGCCGTGGGAATTTAAATAACCGATTTCATCGGCGGCGATTTGAGATTCAAGAAGGGCCTCGTGAATGGCTTGGGCGAGGGCGATTCCTTCGGGATGAGGTTGAGTGAGATGGTGAGTGTCTGTTTTTTGACCGTATCCTGCGACGACCCCAAGAATCGGGATCCCTCGCCGAAGAGCATGTTGTTCCTCTTCAAGGATTAAGAATCCGGCGCCTTCACCGAGCATGAGGCCATTACGATGGAGATCAAAGGGTTTACAGGAATCAGGAGCGAGCGACTGTAGGCAGTCGAAGCCATAAAAAAGTAGCTCTGTAAGCGCTTCGAAACCTCCGACGATCACGCAATCCGCCCATCCGGCTTGAATCCATTGATGGCCATGTCCGATGGCATTCGCTCCGCTGGCACAGGCGTTACAAACAATGTGAGATCTTCCGTGAATTCCGAATTGTTGTTGAAGTTCTAAGACTTGCTGTTGACCTTGATAAGCATGAACGGTTTTTAAGAGTCTTTGTTTTTTTCCGCCGAGGATCTCGCGAACGAATTTTTCACCCATCGCCATGGTTCCGGCCGTGGTGCTGACTGAGAAAGGGAGAGGGGACTCGATCAAGCGGTGATTCTGATCGAGGAGATGGGCTTGGAGAAGGGCTTGGGAGAGAGCGTGGCGTGCGAGTTCGATCGCTCTTGGAGGGTTTTGATTCGAGTAGAAATCTTTAGAAAATGCAGCCTCTTGGCAACGGGATTGCGAGACATCAAAGAAATCGACCTTTCGACGAGCTGAATTTCCAGCGAGGAGTTGTGCCCAATCTTCTTGAATGGTTTTGCCTCCGAAGGGAGTTGAAAGTCCCATGCCGGTGACCACCGTCTTTCTCCTCACTGGAAAGGACTCCGATAGAGAGGACGAAGATCAAGCTCTCCGCCTTTGTAGTAAAAGGTTTTTTGAAATGAAAAGGTTTTTTGCTCGTGGTCATAAAAAAGTCGTTTTGGGGTGAGATGATCATTGGGGTCGTAAACGAGAAAAATCGTTTGTTTTTCCGTCCTATTTTCTAACGCATAGATTGTGACGGCATGATTGATTTTGAGTTTTGGAAAATCGACGAGCCAAGCAATCGTCGGATAACCCCATTTTAAATCGGTGAGAATTTGTTGATAAAGATCGGCTTGTCCGGCACGGGTGGGAGGAAGAATCATCGGCATATTCGCTAAGCGACAGTAAACGGGCCAGCCTAAGCCCATATTCTCTTGAAAAACTTTCGGGTGGGCTGAGCTGATGGCGCGAAGGTTTGCATAGCCGGGAAAAATGATTCGTTTCTCTTGGGGGAGTGGTTTTTTCCAAACATCAATATGAGCAAGTTCTCGAATCCGTTTCGCAAGGAGAATTTCAGAAAGAGGTGGAGCCTTTGGTTCGAATCGGGCAAATTTCCAAAATTGCACAGCCCCTCGCGAGACCACAAAACATCGCCGCGAGTAATGCTCCCCTTTGGCCTTGGAATGATCCCTTTGAGAACTGGGGTTACCCTGCGCGTCGTATGTCCAGACCGTTTCATTGGAAAAACCAAAAGTATCTTGGCGAAAATTAAAATGTCGCTCGGCGGGCTGTTCAGGAGGGGTGTGAACGCAGGCGAAGAATAAAGGGAGGAATCCAATAAGGAGAAGAGAAAATCTGATTTTCACCGCAGAGCATTCGGAGATGAGGTAAATTTTGGAGTAAAATAAGTCTATTGCAAAAGTTGGGTTTAAAGAGCGGGGGAGGGAGATTGTTTTAAGTGAATTAAGCATTGGGTCTCTGAATCGTTTAAGGTTCGGGGATGGAAAATAAATTCATGAACCCCTTCCGTCAATGATACAGTGACTGACCGTATTTCTTGAGGCTCCATCGAAAAGGGGCGATCAATTCCCCAAAGGGAATGGGGGGATTGAAAGGGGATTCGTTTTTGAACCGTTTTGGATAACCAACGCGTAAAACGGTTTTTCAACGGAGAGACGGGAGAGAAAAAGTGTGGGACCCCTCCTCGAATCCAGCCTTGAAATTTTTTTTTGATTAAAAAACGCCCGATCATCCCCCCGATCCACGGGTGGGATTGTAAGTGATGATGGACATTGATGAAGGAGAGAGGAAGCCCAGAGGATTCGAAGAGATTCCATTGATTTTCGATCTCCTCCTGAATCAGAGAGATCGAATAGGGTTGGAAGCCGAGACGGAATCCCAAGGAGGCGGGATGACTTCCCCAGGGCCAACTTTGACGTGTGGTTGGGTTTGAGTCGCAAAAGTGGAAATGGAGTCCGAGTTCGAGGTTCGGAGTCGATTTTGCAAGAGAGATCGCTTCTTGAGATCCTGCCTGTCCGAGCATGAGCGAGGCGGAGGAGAGCACTCCGTGGTGATGCGAGTGGAGAATCGATTCATTGACTGAGGAGCAAAGCCCGAAGTCATCGGCGACGTAGAGGCAGGTCGGGGAGGAAGAGGAGGAAAGGATTCTCATGGTTAGTTGAGTTGAATTTGGTTGTTTAATGCTTTGTGTGAAGAAAATAAAAGGTCCTCCCCCCTCATTTATTTTTCTGCGTTCCAACCTTCCTAAGAGAAACTGTCCCCATTGAAATCAATCCTTCCCATAGAATTCCATTATTTGCGTAAATTTCATACGTGCATTTTACAAAAATAATCTTAGCAATGAATGGGTGCGTTCTTTCGTTTTAATTGTGATTTACATCATTTCCTTTGTCGGGGCGAATCTCTCCTTTAAAAAGGCGGCGCTCTTTTCATCGACTTCCACTCAGGCGTGGGTCTGGTTTGCTTTGGGAAATGCAATTGGTTTCTTGGGCCCGATTTCGATTACTTTGGCCCTTAAACAGGGGGCCGCTTCGTGGATCTTTGCCGCTTCGATTGGAGTGGGTTTTCTTGTGTTACAGGGGGCGCTTTGGTTTTTTCATCACGAGCCGATGACTGTTTTTCAATGGGCTGGGATTGGATTGATTGTGACGGGGCTGATGCTGATGAATTGGGGGAGAATCGGATGAGTTCACTTTTGAATCAATATCGTTTAGAGGAATTACTTTCTGCGAGTGGGGCGCTTCAGAAGCGACTTTGGCAAGAGGCGGGGGAGGTTCGTGATGCGGTTTTTGGAAAAAAAGTTTTTATTCGCGGGGTGATCGAGGTTTCGAATTTCTGTCGTCAAAATTGTGATTATTGTGGAATGCGTCGCGATAATCAGAGGTTAGATCGTTATCGAATGGAGCCGGATCAGGTATTTGAACACCTCCAATCGATTCTTCCAGGGGAGATTCGCGATATGAATTTTCAAACGGGAGAGGATGTCCTTGCGGTTCGTGAAAAGATTCTTCCATTGATTCGGCGTGTTAAACAGGAGAGATCGCTGGGAATTAGTCTCTGCTTGGGGACCCTCGATCCGAAAGATTACGATCAACTCCGCGAGGCGGGGGGGGAGTATTATATTATTAAAATTGAATCCGGGAATGAGGCCCATTTTAAATCGATTCATGCCCCGGGTACTTTAGCGAAAAGAGTGGAGGCGATTCGATATCTTAGCAGTACGGGATGGCAGGTCTCCTCCGGTTTTATTGCAGGACTGCCTGATCAGACGCAGGCGCATTATCTTGAAACATTAGCCTTGCTTCATTCGCTGCCTTTACAGGGGACGAGTGTCAGTCCTTTTATTCCTGGAGAAAATACTCCGTATCAAGGAGCGGTGGCGATGACCGGTGTTGAGGCCTTGAACTCATTAGCAATATTACGTTTACAGAATCCGGATCGCATCATTCCTGCGGTCAGTGCTTTTAATATTATTCATGAGGAGGGATATCGTTTGGCGTTGGAGGCGGGAGCGAACTTGGCGACGATCAATTTGACGCCAGAGCAACAACGTGAGGACTATCAGTTGTATGCGAAACAGCGTGTGATCATGAGTCGAGAGCGAGTTTTAAAAACGATCGCAAAAGCGGGACTCGTTCCTTCCAGTGAAAGCATGATTGAGTTTTTGAAGAACAAGGGTTTACGACGATGATCTTGGCAGGATTTACGGCTGAAAAGGGAGTCCAAAATCTGGAGCATTCGTGGATGTTAATTCTGTTCCAATTAATTCTTGTGGTGGGAATTTCGCAGGGAGCGGGAATGATTGCGGCTCGTTTTCGACAACCTCGTGCGGTCGGAGAGATGGTGGCAGGTTTAATGTTGGGGCCTTCTCTTTTTGGCTGGTGCTTTCCTGGATTTTACGAGCAGGTGATTACTGCGGCTCCGCGTTTTCCGTTGAGTGTGCTGAGTCAGATTGGGCTCATTTTCCTTCTTTTTCAAATTGGAATGGAGTTCGAATTTTCGCATCTTCGATCTAAATCGCATCGTCGAACGGTCTCCTTTGTTTGGATAGCAGGAATTGTGATGCCGTTTATTTTGGGAGGGACTTTTGGGTGGTACTCAGCTCCTTTTCTTCATCCCCACGGATCGCAAATCGTATTTGCTCTATTTTTAGCCGTTGCAATTTCAATCACGGCACTTCCCATTTTAGGTCGAATCCTGATGGAGTACCGTTTAGAGAGCACCCAGATCGGAGTGATTGCGATCTCCTGTGCCGCAATTGATGATGTCGTGGCGTGGATTTTATTAGCGATTGTGACCGGGGTTGCGAAATCGTCACTCCATTGGGGGAGTGAGAGCCTTCGTTGGGGGGGGATTCTTCTTTATGGATGGGTGGGCTGGTTTTTAGTTCGACCGCGATTAAAGCCGCTTTTTAAGAAATGGCTCTCGGGAACGATGGAGTTTCCGGTTCCCTTTTTAGGACTTGTGATTGCGATCTTATTTTGTTCGGCATTAACGACCCAGGCGTTAGGGATATTCTCCATTTTTGGGGCCTTTTATTTTGGAGTTCTTGTGCATGACCAGAAGGAGTTTGTAGAACGATGGAGGAAAACAATCTCGCCGCTGGTGATGGTCTTTTTTGTTCCGATCTTTTTTACTTTTACGGGAATGAGAGTGAATATTCCTGGTCTCACCGATCCGTATGATTTGTTATGGTTGATGGCGATCATTGGAATAGCGACTGTTGGAAAATGGGGGGCTTGTTATTGGGCGGCACGTTGGAGTGGATTAGATCATCCAGCCTCGCAAGCGTTGGGGGTATTGATGAACACGCGGGCGCTGATGGAGCTTGTCGTTGCGAATGTCGCGCTTGATCTGGGGGCGATCTCGTCGAAGGTTTTTACCTTGCTCGTGATTATGGCGATAACGAGCACAATCATTACCGGTCCGGTTCTTCAGCGGATTCTTCGGCGTCATCCAAGTTTAGCGAAACCGATCAACGGTCTTTAACCCATTTATTGTAAAAAACTGGCTTTAAGCTTCTAGCTAACAGCTATGAGCTAACGACTTCATTTTGTGAGAGTTCTGACTGATTTCGTCAATAATTGATGGCTCCATTGCTTGGGAATCCATTGGTGACGGATCCAGTGTTGGAGATGGTGGTGGGGTTTACCGTTGAGGATCGCTCGCATGGCGAGATAAAGAATTGTGGAAATGAGGAGGGCGATTGGAAAACCGGAAAAAGAGGTGAGGAGATCAATGCTGACGGCGGTGAGGGCGAAGACAGCAAAAACAATTAAAAATCCAGCCCCTTCGAGACCGAGAAAATTTCCTTTATCTTCGGTGATGACGGAGGATTTAGTGGTTGGAAGATTTGATCGAAAGGAGGCGCTCATGAGAGAAAGAGGTAGTAGATTTTGGCAAGTGCTCCTCCCGCAAAGATAATTCCGGATCCCCAGAAGAGGGAGAGAAAGGCGTGGGCCTTCATCGAGCCAAAACTAACCGCAATAGCGACGTAGATCGTATAGAGGAGAATAAAAAGAAAGGAGGCACTCATGAGAATATTCGTCCCTCGATTCATCACCTTAACAACAATCGGGGTAAATCCGATGCTTTGATTGGACTCCTTGGAGGGAGTTTGTGCGAGAATTGGGGGAGTGCCTGCCAGGCTCAGGAAGAGAATAAAGAGCAATGTTTTCATCGGTCATTTTAATCTTTTAATTAGAGAGAGTCCCGGAGAAGGGCTAAAATATAAGCCCCTCCGTAGAGAATGAGTCCTCCGCTGATGACCCCGATGGCAACGGAGGTTTTTCCCATGAACCACATGATAGCACCAATGACGAGTCCGATGAGAAGGAGCACTCCTGCAAATCGTTTAAGATTGAGGTAGAGGTTCGTAAATTTCGCTTCGGCATCAGAGCCACTGGGCATCGCCGATTGCGCCAAGAGCGGTATCGGGAGGTTCTGGGCTTGGAGTGAGGGATGAAGAACTCCTCCGAGAAGCATGAGCAAGAGGAGGATTCGATGGATGGAGCGGTTGAGTGATTTCATGATATTGATTTCCTTTTAGTTTTCTTTTCAAGGAGATGGGAGATCAAGATCAAGTCGACAAGGGGAGGGGGACTCCACTTCAAGCAGAAAATCCTTTAAAGGCCAAAATAAAGAAAACTAGGTTTATCCTCTAGTCCGCAGTTGAGATTAAAAAAAGGTATTGAAAATTGATGTAAGATATTGAAGTTCATAGGGATCTATGAACAACAAAGAGAAAGAAGCTCTTCACCTCGCAGGTGAAGAGCAATTTGAGTTTCCAACGGATGGCGGGAAG
>CAMCYL010000101.1 GCA_945883905.1 Akkermansia muciniphila
TTCGCCACTCCCCAAGAGTCGTCAAAAAACGACCAAAACCTTACGGTATTCTCACTTGTCCAAGGCGCCTCTATAAAACCTCCCTACAAAGAAACTAAAATATTTTACCTATGAAAAGCTCTTAACTTAGCGGTGTTCAAGCCATGACATTAAAGCTCCTAGGAGTCCGAAAAACGAAAACCATAAATAGATAATTCGATAGTCCTTAATCAGATCGATTAAATAGCCACAAAAGGGCCCTAAAACAGCCGCTCCGATACAGGTAAAAAGAGAGGCAGCAGAACAAAACTGACCAAACCGATCTTTAGGGTAAACCTGCATAATCCACTTAAATAAGACAAGGGATAATGCGGTTTGTGGAAAATAACCAATAACACTCCAAAGGATCACACTGGAATAGTCTTTCATAAAAAAATAAGATAACAGATGAGTGATCGCAATTAATCCATAAGTGACGATGAGAACTTTAAAGGTATTCCAACGATCCAAAAGGACCCCCAAGGGGATGCTAATCAGGGCAGAAATTAAAGAGCTATATGAAATCGCTTTTCCAATTTGATCCATCGTTAAATGAAGCTGCTCTTTTAGAAAAAGGGTATTAAAGGTATAAGCGGCACCGGAGAAACTCACACAAGCAAAGGTTAAAAAAGCGAACCAATAGATTCGATACCCAAAACATTCCCTTAAGTAGAGTTGCACTGTACTGATCCAAGAGGTTTTTTCAACTTGAGGAGCAGGAGGATACCCCCCTTCAACGACCTTTAAGCACATTAAATAGATAAAAAATCCGTATGTGATTGCAATCCCAATAAAGATCTCCTTTTCATGACTCTCCGCTAAAGGTAAACAATAATAGTTAAAGAAAAAACCAGCCGCCATTCCAAAAACTCGCATCAGCCCCATAAAACGTCCCATCAGCTCATCAGGGACAACATCAGGTATCAGATAATAGTAAACACAGCCGACGAACATATTAAAAATTTGATACCCAATAAAAAAGAGCCCCAATAATGCAACGATCGGTAAAAATGGAGCATAGGAAAATAGATCTTTAATAAATCCAACTTTTAATAAAATCGTACTCATCGGTGAGGCAAATGGAACGAGACAAAGAAAAAGAACGACAAAGGGAGTACTCCATAAGATATAAGGACGTCTTCTTCCCCATCGGGTCCTTGTTCGATCAGAATTAAAACTAATCAGCGGATTCATCGCCGCATTAATTAAAACGCCAAAAGTAGAAAGAATAATCGCAATCTGCTGATTAGAGGCTCCATGTTTTTTTAATATGAGGGGATATAAGTTCGGAATCACCGACTCCATGAGGGTAAGCATGAAATCCCCCCACAAAAGCCATCCAAAAAGCGAGATAATTCCTGCCTTTGAATAAATGAGTGTCCCGACCGTATATTGTTTAGAACTTTTACTATTCATCTCTTTTTGTGAAATTCATCTAATATTTGGCATGCTTTATCCAAAATCACGGCCTCCGAAACTTCTGAAAAAGGGGCAGGTAATCCGCAGCAATAATTAGAATAATCCCCTTCATATCCCCCCTCACGAATCACCTTTGCCGGCATCACATAGGTCACCATCGCATTCGTATAACCCAGCGTTAGAATACGAATTTGAGGAAAACGTTTTTGAATCAACGTCGCATAGCCCGATCCAAGCTCATGCCCAAGAGCCAAGATTGTTAAATCATCTGAAAACTTAAGTCCAATGATTGGCATCGTGAAAGGCTTCTGTCGGTCCTTTATGCTTCGACTCAGCATCTTCTTAAACCAATTCTCTTTATAAGTACTCAAAATCTCAAGGGTATGTTTTTCTCCCTTTTTAAGGCCAAATTTCTGATAGCGAATTATTTTTTCATCACTCATCTCCATCTGATATGGAAGATGCGTATAAGCTGAAATTGCAGAAAGCTGCGGCTTTAATTTTTTCGTTCTTGAATTTAATGATTTAATGACCGCAAGAGCCAGCTCCTCTCCGACTCGTTCGACATCCCTAACAGTCGTTTTTCCAAAGAATTCCGGTTTCTCAGGATTTAACATGGCAGGGCGAATGTCCCCACAGGGACCTTGAAGAAATACCGCAGGAACCTTTAATTCCGATTCGATTCGATCGGAAGCAACACTCACAAAATCTCCGGAAACTAAATTCATCGAATAATAGGTCGTGGTATGACACGTATAGCTATAGGTAACTCCCATTAATGCCCCATTCTCGTGATAGGCCGAAATCACACTCACTCTTTGATCGATCTTCGCCTTAAAATTAGGCATTAATTGCCACTCACCTTTATAAAATCGTCGTCGATTCACTGAAAATCGAGCCTCTTCTTGATTATTAAAGGCGAGATATCCGGACTTTAACTGCTTACATCCCTCTTCAATCAAGCGAACTAATTTATTTTCGACTTGTTTCTGAAAGTTGTTTTTTAAACCAACCACCTTCAAATCATCGAGATTATCATAAAAACCGTCATAAAGATCAGGAGCACAATGGGTATGGGAGGCATTACAAATGATCGAAACCACATTCAATTTTCGAGTTCTCTCCTGTAATCGATCGATCAATTCCGATTTCACCCCAACCGCATCGACCCCCATGATGACATGCCGCTTCCCCTCTTGCTCCAAAATCATGACTTTTGCATAAATACGATGGAGGACCCCTTCATTGGGACGAAGCGTACTTGTCCCGGAGAGAGGAACCCCTTTTGGGGGCGTAATGTCAACAGAGGCAAATCCAATTTTCAACGGCAACGCCTGCTTCTTCATTTTTAAGCCTTCGATAACAGTTGTTGAGCAAAACTCATCGCAGGGGGATTTTGTTCGATTCGATTCTGAAGTTGAAGTAAGGAGATTCGAATCATTCCTTGTCCCCATCGAACTTCCCCAGCCGCTAAAGTTTTTTTCCAATCTAAACCAACCGTCGCCATATTATCCTTTCCTTGGGATCCAGGCTCTCCACTCACAAGAATTGGAGTCCATCCCTGCGCACGAAAACTCTTCAAGAGAAGCGGAAGCACACAATCCGACTCTTTTTCTTTCCAAAAGCGAAAATCATTCTTTTCACAATTTTCGACAAATCGATGACCTGTTTTTCGTGAAACAAAATTACGAGGCCCCATTTTACAATCGAGAACCTCAATTTCAAAATCGGCGATTTTTAGTTTTTGTGAAGGAAGATCAAGAATCACCAAGGTCGCCCCCCCCTCCACTGCTTTAAGGATCGATTTCTCATTTTTTAAATACTCAGAAAAATCGGTCACTAAATAGACCTCTGATTTTTCTTCTCTCGCTTTAGCTTTCCATCCTAATTCTTTTAGCAATCGAGTTCCCGTTCGCTCTTTGCTTTCAATAACCTGAATCACAGGGACTTTCATCGGCTCATTCCGAGGAAAAATAGCGACTTTAAACTCACTCTCATGAATCGACTCTCCCTTGATGTCAAACCACCCTAAACGAAGTTTGCAGTTCGTTCTTTTTTTAACCGTGGGGGCCTCGAAAACAATCTTCCCTTGAAAACGACTCGCACAACGAGGAACCTCTGCTTTGATCGACTCCGCTAACAAAACCGCTCCCTCTTGCTCGAATTGATATCGCAATTCACTCCCTGTCATTGACTCGTGAGTATCATTACAAATCCAAGCCTCAATCTCAATTTGTTCCCCTTCAAACCAACCCCATCGATCGGAACGTAAATTGACCATTAAAGGAGCAAAGGCATCTCGGATCGCAAAGTAAGCCTGTTTTGGATTCCGTTCACAATCCATAATCGATTTCATCCATCCCGAAGGGAAGGCATCAATAAAGAGATGAACTGCACAGGTATTTAAACGAGACTCACGTCGAAACGCTTCGCTTTGCAGGCGAACCACCCACGCTTGATGCTCATGACTCTCACGAACCCAATTTTCTAAAGTATTTGGGGTATCAAAAAAAACATGATGAAAATCCCCTGTTTGTGATTTTATGATCGGATGAGGAGTCCATTGGCCTTCCTCCTCTTTACTTTTGGGAAGCCAATTTTTAGGATATCGACGTCTCATGAGATCCACAGGATCTAACCCCTCTGCTCCGTACTCTCCGCAACCAAACATCCAATCTTTTTTTACCGGCTGCCAATAGCCACGATATTGACGTCCAATATCAAGTCCGTGATTGCCATACCATCCATTGTAACAGTGATTATCGGAAATCCCCGGTCCAGGCGCATCATAATCGCCATCGATGGCCTTGATCGCACGATCAGGATTGGTCATGTAAATCGTTTTTTGTGCTGCCGTAAAGAATAACTCTAACTCTTCACGAGTCATATGACGATGCGGTTGACCCCCCATATTAAACCCGTACGGCTCGTTGATAAAGGTCACGAGAACACAAGAGGGATGAGAACGAATCAGTCGCTCCATCTCCTCCACCTGTCGAATCAATTCAC
Source organism: Akkermansia muciniphila (assembly GCA_945883905.1). Lineage (GTDB taxonomy): Bacteria > Verrucomicrobiota > Verrucomicrobiia > Methylacidiphilales > CAMAQI01 > CAMAQI01. The sequence continues at coordinate 4,447 of CAMCYL010000101.1, forward strand.
AAAATTGATTCTTTCTCACGACCCCAAAAAGAGGAAGATCGGTTTGAACCATGAGGCCTAATCGATCGCAATAGTCATAGATCTCCTCTTGAACGGGACGTTGGGTGAGTCTCAAAAAATTGAAATGAGCGAGCTTCGCTAAGAGAATATCATCCACCAATTGTCCCCAATCCTTCCGCATGACATCGTGCTGCTCAAACCCCATCGTATTCGCTCCTCGTAAACGAACCTCTTTACCATTTAAAAACATTCTTCCATACGGCTTTTCTGTTTCATTGATTTCAAAGGAGCGCATTCCGAAAGATCTCTTAAAACGATCAAGAGATTTTTTATTTTCATCTTGAACCTCAATCTGAACTTCATACAGCCATGGGGTTTGAGAGGACCAAAGTCGCCATTCCTCTAAATCGATCGGAAAACGATAAAAATTAACGCCGGGACCGGCCTTGATCAAACGAGACTTTTCTTGGGCAAGAAATAAAGCACCATCATTTGTTAAATCACTATTGATCTTTTTATTTTTAACAATTGTTTCCTTAAAATTTCTTCCAAATAAAGAGAAGAAAAGAGATAAAGAAATTGTTTCAGCCGTCGCATTATGGACCTCGACCAAGACCTCCGCTCGATTTTCTGCCAAATTGGGACGAACAAAAAGATCTTTTACGGACAAGGAGGCTCTCGATTCAAAATAAACTTCGTTGTATATCCCCATTCCGGGGGGACAATGATGCCAACCTAATTCAGGATCATCCCAGCCCACTCCAGTCGACGCATAAATTTTATCTCCATCACAGGGCCCGCCCCAAGACATATTCCCCATCATGACGGCATCATTTTCAACCTTCACCAAAAGCTCATTCTCCTCATTCAATCCCCCCTTTAAGAATGATCCGACCTCAAACTCAAAAGGTGAAAAAAAACCTTCATGGGACCCCACAAAAGCACCGTTCAGATAAACTTGCGCCTTATAATCGACCCCCTTAAAGACGAGGTTCATAAACCCCGATTTTTTCATTGCCTCAGGGATCACAAAAGTTGTTCTGTAATAGGCCGTCGCGCGACCAATCGGCCCGCCAAAATGCGGAATCGTCACTTTCTCCCATTTTCCTTTTCCGGCTTTCGCTAAATTAAACTCAGCTAAACTATTTTCTTGAACGAGCCGCCAATCAAATTTCGTGATCGAAATCCGTTGACGAAGCGATTGAAGTGCTGGCGCCAACTCTCTGAGAAAAGGGGCATAATCCTTACGGGTACGTCCGAGTTCCTTTTGGAGCTTCTGAGAACTATCAATTTTTGAAAGCGGTGAAAATCGAGCACTCGATTTTAGTTTTTTTAAAGGAAGCTTTTGGGAAGGGAGCGTTGACGGCTTAGGCTCGATTAAGCCCGCTTTGATTTTAGATCGTTTAAGAAGTGCGATATCGGCAAAAAAATCGCCTGTTTTATTGTTGTTCATAGATTTATTTTATAAAAATATTAATAATGATTGTCGTTCAAGTTGAGCTTTATTGTTGAAGTGAGATTCTGTTTTTCATTTTTAAAAAGCAAAAAATTTAAGAGATTTAAATGAGCGAATTCTCATTCTTACTAATACCGTTCTTTCGACTATTGTCACATTTTATATTTAAGCTTAAACAATCATTAGGTCGATTATGCTACGGAACGATCGTCTTTGCTTGAATCACCCGGAATTGGTAAAAGTCGCTGAGTCGCTTATTAGAATCTTTTGCAAAATCTGGAAGGGATTCATTTTGCGGATTGATATAACGTTCGATCGTAAAGGAGCCCCGATACTCTCCCTTGACTTGATCCTTTCCCTCCACCCAATTCTTGGGATCTGTCCCCTTCGATTTCTTAAGGGCCTGTGTCCAGAGATGGATCGTATAAACATTGGATCGAGTCGTAATTCGAGGATAAAGGCTCACATACGGCTGTTCTCGTAAATTATCTCCCGTAATCGCCCGTGCTCTCCACCAGCTATAATAGGAGGCTTTATCCTTCGCATACGTCACTCCTTGGGGATAAAGCGGGACCTCGCAGATCTCCGACTCTGTGCGATAAGCCCCCTCCTTCGATGAAAAACGCTCCTCAAAGGACTTCACCGTCTCCGCTAAATCAATTTTGCTCCGATAGGAGGTCCGTTGAACAACCCCCGATTTATAGACCGCAACCTCACTCGTCGGAATCGCCGGCAACTTAACGGCCTTCAAAAGGGCATAGATTGAACTGGCTCTTTTGAGCTGTTTAAAGGGAACGATTTCAAAATTAATGTTGATCTTTCCTGAAGTCGAAATCGGATCACTAATCGCATACGGTTCCGCGACCGGCATTCGAAAGAAATCCAAGAGTAGATGATCGGGCACTCGACCTCCCCATCCGGGATGCACTTTACTTCCCTTATCACAATCAGCGGCACTATTCGGGGAGAAAAGAAAAGTTTGCCACGGCTTCATTCGTTTCACTCCTACCGGCAATGACCCAAACATCACGGCTGAAGGGAGCTGACGGTTGGGGGAATACCACGTCTCCGCATCTCCTGCTGCATTTAACGCATCCGCATCGAATTCCCATACCACCGCAAATAATGAAGTCCTCGTGGAGTTTGATCCACCGTATAAGTATTTGATGCATTATTTGAGGAATCGGCTTTAATAAAAACAGACTCATCCGGTTTATTGATGTACGCCCCATCTCCAAAGTTGGAGACCCCCGTATCCCAATCCCCCGGATAGCCTTCATTCATCGTCGCTCCATTCATATTGGCGTTTACTTGAGGGCGATAGAGAACGGAATAAGGATTTGAGATATTGTAGTTTGCGTTGGAGACTAGACGTCCGTTTCCAGAATAGAGAAAATCAGAGGAACCGAGATAGAAAGCCTGACTTATTATACTAGGAACTGCATTGCCCTCAAACGTCAGCGGAGATTTAAAATCATGTTGATTCTCTCCTGAAACATTCATCGTCGGAGCTTCAAAGAAATTTGAATCAATCTCATCACTACTAGAGACCCCTCTTCTTCCTGCAAGGATTCTAAAATCCCCACGAGCTTTAGAATCCGATTTTAAAATCACAGATCGAACAATCTGATAAGTAGAATCAATAAAAATATAGTAACTATAGAGGATCGATCGATACCATGCCGCCCATTCCGTTTCAGTGTCGGAGCCGCCTGTCAGAGTGTTGAGGCTCCCCATCGGAAATGTGAGGGTCGCAGAGGGAATATTAACCGTCACTTTTTGAATGACGGTTCCCGTATTATAATCTTGAATTTCAACCGTTAAATCCCCCCCACTAAAGTTAACAGGATTATTGACATTAATCGTAGGAGCGCCATTCGGAGATCCATTCCACTCCGGAAGAGCAAGAGAGTAAACATTCTCTGGATAGCCATAACTTCCGTAGCTTCGGGGCCAGCCAAGTGGAACATCTTTGAGTTCCCAAGAGAATCCAGTGCTCAATCCTAAAAAACCCCCCATCGTGCAATAATCTGGATATTGTCGGATGCCTCCCCCGAAATCATACCAACTGCTATTCGTTGCGGTTCCAAATAACGGTTGACCGTTTAATGTAAAATTATTCATCCCTGAAATCCTCATCTTCAATCCTTGAGCGACATAGCCTGTTAATCC
>CAMCYL010000102.1 GCA_945883905.1 Akkermansia muciniphila
TTGTCTTGGCTTTTAAACAAAGAGTGAATTGAATTTTCCTCCGTTATCCTCCGTTTACTCCGCGGTGAAAATTGGATTTTGCCTTTTCCCCCCTCGTCCTCAAATCCACCCCTGATCCATGCCGCCGGGCCGTCGGCGCTCCATTAAAACCAATCTGAGCATTTCCCACCACAAGGATCGTGAGCTCTTTCCGAGGAGAAGTGAAACCGATCCCCTAAAGAGAAACTCGATCGTTTTTTGAAAATCCTTTTTTCAAAGAAACGGGAGAGATTCGAGGGAGGCGCCGAAAGGAAAGAGCTCATGATCCTCTCCCTCTCAATCGTGGCGGCGTCGCGGCGTGGCGTGAGAACTGTTTTAGAATTTCAATCCCTCTCCTCAAATTCTTCGATAAAAATAGGCGGCTTAGAACTGGGAATAAAGTTTTCTAGTGGAAAGATGTTGAGACTAAACCCTCGGAATCATCACCTGAATGGTCGTCCCTTTCCCTAACTCAGACTCCACCTCGATCCTCCCTTTTAAGAGGGAAACAAATTGATGGCACATATTTAAACCTAACCCCGACCCCCGCTCCCCCGAAGTCCCCACCGTCGATCTCATCTCGTAGGACTTAAAAAGGGCCTCCACTTTTTCCGGAGGCATTCCTACCCCTGAATCTTGAATTGAAAGAGTTAACGTCTCCCCCTCTTTTGCAACGGTAAGATTCACTTCTCCTCCGCAAGGAGTAAACTTAAGGGCATTGGAAATAAGGTTTCGAAGTATCGTCTCCACCATTCTCACATCCGTTTTGATCGTTTGATCAATCTCTTTTTGATGAATCAAAAATGCAATCTGCTTTTTAGAAAATAGATTTTGATAAAGATTTTGAATTCCCTCCATGACTTTACCCAGCGAAAACTCGGTCGTATGCGGCTCGGTCAACCCTCTCTCTAACATCGACCATTCCAATAAATTATTTAAGAGATGGTACGCATCCGAGGCAGAGGAATGAATATCACTCGCAATCGAAACAATCTCCTCCGAGCTCATCGTCGCCGCAGTTTCCTTTAAAAGTTCAGAATAACCGATCAACCCATTAAAGGGCGACCGTAAATCATGCGAAATTAAGGAGAAAAACTTCGTTTTTAAAAGCGTCGCCTCCTCTATTTCCTTTAAATAGTTTTCAATCTTTAACGAGGCCCTTCGAAGCTCAAGCAACGATTGAACTTGGTTCGCTAAAATCTCTAACGACCGCAATTGATCCGGAGCTAAAACCCGAGGCACACGATCAATCGCACAAACCGTTCCTAAGGAGATTCCGCGGGAGGTTTGAATCGGAAAGCCGGCATAAAATCGGATCTTTGGGTCTCCGAGAACCAGTGGATGATTCTTAAAGCGATCGTCCAACCAGGTGTCTTGAACCACGAGTGAGCTCGATTCATAAACGGAGTATCCACAAAAAGCGAGCTCCCGAGGGGTCTCTCTCACCTCAAGTCCGACCTTCGCTTTAAACCATTGGCGCTTTTCATCCAACAAACTAATCAAAGCGATCGGAGTCTGACAAATTTTTGAGGCCAATTCAACAATCTGGTCGTAACTCTCCTCAAAATCGGAATCGAGAATCTCAAACTGTTTGAGGATCTCGAGTCGCTTCTGTTCGTTCGATGGAATCGGGGCTCCAAGCATTCTGACACACTACATCCCCTCTTTAAAATTCAACCCAAATTTTATAATAGACCCCATTAGAGTCCAAAAAAAACCTTAAATACAATATTTCACGCACTCCCATCGCAAAGCGAAAATCCAAAAAGGCAATCCGTCAGCGGCCCATGAGCCTCAACCTAAGCAAATACAGGATTCACCACGGGGTAAGCGGAGGATAACGGAGGAGAATACGGTTTTTAATAGGGGAAAAGAGAGTTGTCTTGGTTTTTAAACAAAGAGTAAATTGAATTTTCCTCCGTTGCCCTCCGTTTACCCCGCGGTTAAAATCGGATTTTCTCTTCTCCTTAAGTTGACGCCTTTGGGCAGCTGCCGGATCGGCGCTCCATTCTCTTTCACCTTTCGGGTGACATGTCTTGCAGATACAATCGATTCCTAACACAGAATTTGGGTTTAATATATTTTATCTTCTTGCTCCTTTTCGTATCCTTTTTAGAAAGGAGGGACAATGAAACGATTTCAAGGAGTCATTACAGCCCTCGTCACCCCGTTCCGCAACGGAAAGATCGACGAAAAGGCCTTTATCCAATTGATCGAATCTCAGATCGCCAACGGAATCCAAGGGATCGTTCCCGTGGGAACCACGGGCGAATCCCCCACGCTCTCGCATGAGGAGCATCTTCGCGTCATCGAACTCGCTGTTCAAACCGTCAAAGGCCGCATTCCCGTCATCGCAGGAACAGGAAGTAACAGCACCAAGGAGGCGATCGACCTCACCCAATCCGCTGAAAAATTAGGGGCTGATGGAGCTCTCCTCGTCGCTCCCTATTATAATCGACCGACTCAAGCAGGCCTCGTTGTCCATTTTGGTGAAATCGCCAATTCCACAAAGCTCCCGCTTATTCTCTACAGTATTCCCGGACGATGCGGCGTTGAAATCGCCGTCGAAACCGTGGCTCAACTGGTGAAAAACCATCGGAATATCGTTGGGATTAAAGAGGCCGGCGGTCAATCCGATCGCGTGAGCCAACTCCGCCAACAGCTCCCCGACTCCTTTGATATTCTTTGTGGAGATGACTCCCTTTTTCTCTCCTTTATGGCCGTCGGTGCGGTGGGAGTGATCAGCGTTGCCTCCCATCTTGTCCCTCAGCAAATCATCCAAATGATGCTCGCCTTTCAATCGGGAAAAATCGCCGAGGCTGAAAAGATGCACCGAGCCCTTTATCCAATCTTTAAGGATCTCTTTATCGAAAGTAATCCCTCGCCACTCAAGACCGCTTTAGCTCGACAAGGCGTTATGGAGTCGGAGGTTCGACTCCCTTTAGTCAAACTCGACCCTGCGAACGAAGCCAAGCTTTTCAAAACGCTCGAACTTTTACTCCAGATTCGTCATTAAAAATGAAAAAAATGGAATAGATTGAATTTGACATGCACAAATTATCGTTCACCTTAAGTTAATGAGTAAGGCGGACAAGCTCAAAGCCAAAATTCTTTCCGGCAAATCAGAGAGGCAATCCAATGAATAATCAACCGTTCAAATATCTCACAAAAATCTATTGGAGCGAAGAAGATGCATGCTACGTGGGAGAGGTTCCCGCTCTCAAGGGTTGCGTCGCTCATGGGGACTCTTATGAAGAAACCGCCCACGAACTCGCAACCGCAATCCGCGGTTGGTTGACGGTTGCCAAAAAGCATCATGATCCTATTCCTCAGCCAGATCTCGCAATGGAGGAAATTCAACGCCTCTCCCCGATCCTGAACCTCAGTAAACTCTCAAAACTCGCAGGCATCAACCAACATACTCTTGCATCAAAACTCCGTCGGGGTTCAAAATTTACCCCCGCTCAATCACTCCGGATTGTTCATGCCTTAGGGGAAATTTAAACCCAATTTTTGAGTTTAACCTCCATCGACAGACCTCCCTGCACTGTTGCGACTATAAATATTTGGGGAAATAAAGAAAGTTTTACCACTCCAAGATCGCACTCGCCCACGTTAACCCTCCACCAAAGGCGGTCATCAATACTAAATCGCCACGCTCTAATTTCCCTGCGACATTCAGCTCATGAAGTGCCACAGGAATACAGGCCGCCGACATATTTCCAAATCGATCTAAATTCACATAAACCTGTTCTCGCGGAAGATCAAGTCGTTGGACCAAGGCATCAATAATCCTCAAATTCGCTTGATGCGGAACCACCCATTTAATTTCCTTTGATTCAATCCCTGCCGTTTTCAAACAATGCGCGGTTGAACTCCCCATCGCAGTGACCGCCTTTTTAAAGACCTCTTTTCCTGCCATAAATAAACAGTTGGATTTCTGATCCAAAATCGCCTGCGTCACAGGCATTCGACAGCCCCCTGCGGGAATAATTAACATCTCGGTCTCCCCTCCATCCGACCCTAAATCGCTCACCATCAATCCCCGCCCCTCCTCTGTGGCCTGCAGTAAAACCGCCCCGGCTCCATCTCCAAAAAGAACGCAGGTATTGCGGTCGCTCCAATTTAAAACGGAGGAGATTTTTTCAGATCCAATCACTAAAATATTTCGATAAAGTCCAGAACTCAAAAACTGATCAGCCACAACGAGTGAATAGAGAAATCCAGAACAAGCCGCCTGTAAATCAAAGGCCCCCGCTTTTTTTGCCCCAATCGCATGTTGAATACGACAGGCGGTCGAGGGAAAAATCGTATCAGGGGTAAAAGTGGCAACGATAACGAGATCGACTTCATCCGCTGAAACCCCTGCCATCGCTAAAGCCTGTTGAGCCGCTTTCGCTCCCATGTCAGAGGTAAATTCATCCTCAGCCGCAATACGACGTTCCCGAATTCCAGTACGTTCGGTAATCCATTGATCGGTGGTCTCGACAATTTTCTCGAGATCGGCATTCGTCATGATTCGCTCGGGCAAATAAGCCCCCGTTCCGGCAATTCGAGAACGCAACTTAAGCGACGATTTTTTGGGATTCATGATAGGCCTTGATTTGCTCAACGATCATTGGGTTCACATGATGAGAGATCGATTCACGCGCCACTCGAATCGCATTCTTGATTGCCTTCGGGGTTGAGGCTCCATGGGCAATGACACAAACCCCGTTCACTCCCAGCAGTAAAGATCCCCCGTACTCTTCATAATTGGTCTTGCGACGAATCGCACGAAAGGCCCCCTTCGCTAACCAAGCCCCAAACATCCGAAAGGGACTTTTTTTAAGCTCTCGCTTCAACCATGAAAAAATAGCATCAGCAATGCTTTCAGCGGTTTTTAAAACCACATTCCCTGTAAACCCATCACAAACGACCACCTCCACTGGATCACAAAAAAGATCATGACCCTCAACATTCCCGTGAAAATTAATCGGGGCTTGCGAAAGGAGTTTAAAGGAATCTTTCACCAGCGCATTCCCTTTTCCATCCTCGGTTCCATTACTCATTAAACCGACCCGAGGATTTTTATACTGGAGCACTTCACGGGAAAAAATACTTCCCATGATCGCAAACTCGACCAAATTCTCTGGATCAACTTCTGGATTCGCTCCAGAATCGATGAGCACAAAAAGATTGGTCTCCGTCGGCATCACCGTCGCGATCGCCGAACGTGCAACCCCTGGAAGGGTCCGAAGTCTAATTTGCGCTGAAGCAAGCGCCGCCCCTGTATGACCTGCGGAGACAACCGCTTGGGCGAGTCCATCGCGAACTAATTCGACAGCACGTAATATCGAGGAATCCTTCTTTCGACGAATTCCTTCAACCGCTCCATCCCCCATCTCAATGACTTGAGTGGTGTGTTTAATCTCAAAACGATGCGTCAGATCTCGAACATCATGCTTTCGCAATTCGTTCAATATCTTTGGCTCATCTCCGACGAGATAGACGAAGAGCTCTGGATAAATCTTAAGGGCTTGAATCGCTCCTGCGACTGGGTTCTCAGGGGCGATATCCCCCCCCATCGCGTCGAGCGCGATCCTCACCGGCTCGGTGAACATCTCTGACTATTCGCCGGTGTTTTTGCTCAAAACTTGACGACCCCGATACGTGCCCGACTTCGGATCAACGGTGTGACCGGGATGACGGTTGCCTGTCTTTGGATCGACAAAAAGTTTTCCTAGTTTGCTTGCGTTAGCAGTTTTACGAATGCGCGTACGCATTTTTGATGAACGACGTTTGGGAACTCCCATAATTACTCCTTCGGTTTCAACTGTTCCAGTGCTTTCCAGACTTCCTCGTTTCCCAAAGACTTCTTTGTCTTTTCAGGGCTCGGCGGATGGGTCTCCCCTGTTACGGGACACCGATATTCTCCATCGAGCTGACAAGTCGGCGCAAATGGAAGATCGATCAGGATATCCTCACGAATCTGTGGAGTCAAGTCGATGGATTCAGGAAATGGAGCCTCCAGAATAGTTTGAAAATCGCTCTTTTTAATCTCCCCCGGGATCCATTCCCCACAACGCCCACAGCGAAAATCAAAACTCGTTCCAATCTCCCCTTTTACCTCGATAAATTCCTCGGTTTTAAATCCTGACAAAGTATACCAAACAGGCCCTTTAGATCGTACCAGATCATCTTCCAACGCAAGAACGCTCGGTGGAATCTCCCCCGTGATTTCGAAAGTCTCTCCTAGCTTCGATGGGATTAATATTAAATTCATCCCTGAGTTAAACCCTATCCCCTTGAACCGTCAAGCGATCCGTTCACCCCTAATCCTTGCCACTCAGCCCCGATACAGATCGCATCCGCGTCAACCTAACACACGAAAAGACAGTTTTTTCACCGCAATGTAAACGGAGGGCCGCAGAGGAAAAATTCAATTCTCTATTTTTTGAAAGCAAAGATAGCCGCCTTTTTCTTCGACTTAAAACAATCATAACCTCCGTTATCCTCCGTTTACTCCGCGATGAATATTGTATTTTCTCTTCTCTTCAGTTGACGCTCATGCGATACAGATCGGGGGAACGGGTCGGCGCTCCATTGAAATCAATCTGAGAGTTTCTCCTCCGTCGCCTTGGCTTAGGCCTGTGATAGTTTTAGGTTGCTATCATCTTTACGAAGCCTTAGATATCACGACTTACTTATTTTATGAAAGCCACTATTATCGTCACCCCGAAAAAGAGCGTTCTCGATCCTCAAGGCGAGGCGGTTAAAAACGCCATTCATCAGCAGGGAATGGATTGTGTCACTCACGCCCGAATCGGAAAGATTATCGAACTCGATATCTCCGGAACAGATGTAACTCTCACTCGTCAAAAACTGGAAAAAATTGCTCAAGAGGTTCTCTCAAATCCGGTGATCGAAGATTTCAGAGTCGAACTCGAATAATATTTAGCAGGATCATATCATGCGCTGGGCTGTCGTACAATTTCCGGGATCAAACTGCGATCAAGACTGTCTTTATCTTCTCAAGGAGATTTTAAAGCAAGAGGCCTATTATGTCTGGCATAAGGATTCCGATCTCAAGGGAGCGGAGGGGATTATTCTCCCCGGTGGATTCTCTTACGGCGACTACCTCCGCTGCGGAGCGATCGCAAAACTCTCTCCGGTAATGAAATCAGTGGTTCAAGCGGCGAACGAAGGAAAAATCGTCGTCGGTATTTGTAACGGGTTTCAGGTGCTCTGTGAATCGGGACTTCTCCCAGGGGCCTTGATCCAAAATAAAAACCTTAAATTTCGCTGTCATCAACAACTGATTCGCGTCGAGAATACAAAGAGTCGCTTTACTTCTAAATATGAATCTCAAGCCGTTTTGAATCTTCCGATCGCCCATGGCGAGGGCTCTTATTTTGCTGATCCCTCGACGCTGAAATCATTAATTCAAAATAAACAAATTCTCTTTCGTTATTGTAATGAAGAGGGGTCAATCACCGACTCCAGTAATCCCAACGGGGCTTGCGAAAATATTGCAGGGATCTGTAACGTCAAAGGCAATGTCCTTGGAATGATGCCCCATCCGGAGCGTGCTGCAGAATCAGCCCTCGGTTGTGTCGATGGACTCGGGATCTTTCAATCGATCATCAGTGGCGCTTAATTCTAATTTGCTCCCAAGGTGATATTAAAGAACGAGAAAACCTTAAATACATTGTCTCGCGCAACGACGCCACGGCGCAACGTTAAATCCCGACCCCTCGTTCTGACCACGGCTCTTGCGAGCCTCCTCCCTATTTTTAAAAATAGAAATGGAGCGCCGACGGCCCGGCGGCATGGGCGAAGGGGGGCAAAGAGCAGCTATTGGCTAGAAGCTATTAGCCTAAAGCGAAAGAGATAAATCCACCCCTGATCCATGCCGCCCAGCGGTCGGCGCTCCATTAAAAATAAATCCGAGAGTTTCTCACTGAGGGGATCGTGAGCTCTTTCC
>CAMCYL010000103.1 GCA_945883905.1 Akkermansia muciniphila
TGTCATTATAGCCTGATGATTCAGTTAAGTGTCTCGCTTGTAGGTTCGACCTCACGGTCTCTTCCCAGACACCCCTTACGGTTGCGAACCGTCTAATTCAACCGACGGGACTTTCACCCGCTAGGACGCCGTCCTCAACGGCGCACACCCAAATTTTGCAATAGGAATTTTAAAAAATGAGCGTCCTCGGCCCGCATGAGCGTCAACCTAAGCAAAAACAGGATTCACCACGGTTAAAATTGGATTTTCTCTTCTCCTTAAGTTGACGTCTATGCGTTGGCCGGGAGCATCGGCGAAGGGGGATGTTATTTTTCGCTGACTCGAAAGACTAATTTTTTCTGTTCAAAATCAACAGTGATTTTTGATTGATCGGGAATCTCGCCAGCGATTAGTTTTTTGGCTAATCCAGTTTCGATCTCCTTTTGGAGGTAGCGTTTCAAGGGACGTGCTCCGTACACAGGGTCGTAAGCCTCTTCCGCAATGTGATCTCGGGCGGCATCGGTGAGATGGAGTTCGATGTGGCGCTCTGCAAGTCGTTGATTGAGTTGACCTAGAAGGAGAGTGATTATTTTCCCAATTTGATTTTTGGAGAGCGGTTGGAAGAGGGTGATTTCATCAACTCGATTTAAGAACTCTGGACGAAACTGTTGTCGTAGATCGGCCATGACTTTTTTGCGAGTAGTTTCTGAGATCGTGGCTCCGCTGTTCTCCATCAAGTGAATACTTCCAATATTCGAGGTCATGATGATGATCGTATTTTTGAAATCGACCGTACGACCTTGGCTGTCGGTCAATCGACCGTCATCAAGAATTTGGAGAAAGAGATTAAAGACATCGGGATGGGCCTTTTCGATCTCATCAAAGAGAATGACGCCGTACGGTTTGCGACGAACTGCCTCTGTGAGTTGACCTCCTTCATCGTAACCGATATAGCCTGGAGGGGCTCCAATGAGACGGGAAACGGAATGTTTCTCCATATATTCACTCATATCGATACGAGTGATGTTTTCCTCTGAATCGAAAAGGGAAGCGGCTAAGGTTCGGGCAAGCTCTGTTTTACCGACGCCGGTAGGTCCCAGAAAGAGGAAGGAGCCGATCGGTTTCTTAGGATCTTTCAATCCGGATCGTGCTCGAAGTACTGCATTCGAGACGGCCTCCACGGCTTCCTCTTGACCAATCACTCGTTCGTGGAGGATCGGTTCCAAGCGAAGAAGTTTTTCTTTTTCCCCTTCCAGAAGTCGGCTTACGGGGATGCCTGTCCAGCGGCCGACAATATCAGCGACCTCATTGGCCGTGACCTCTTCTTGAATTAAGCGATTTTGAGAGGGATCTTTCGAGAGAGAGGTTTCTTTATCGTGGAGTGCTTTTTCGAGCTCAGGGAGTCGTCCGTATTTAAGTTCGGCGACTTGGTTGAGATCGTATTGACGTTCAGCTTGTTGGATCTTTGTTCGAATCGCTTCGAGTTCCTCACGCAGTTTGCGAACTTCATCGATCGATTTTTTTTCGTTCTGCCATTGCGCCTTGAAGTGATCTCGTTTTGATTTTACCTCAGAGAGTTCTTTTTCAAGATCTTGAAGGCGACTTTTAGAGGCCGAATCTTTTTCTTTAGAGAGTCCTTCTCGTTCGATTTGGAGTTGCATCGAGCGTCGTTCCAAAGTCTCTAGTTCCTCCGGCATGCTTTCCATCTCGGTTTTTAGTTTAGCTGCGGCTTCGTCGATGAGGTCGATCGCTTTATCAGGGAGAAAACGATCAGAGATATATCGATGTGAGAGTGTGGCGGCGGCGACTAAGGCGGCATCTTGGATCCGTACCCCGTGATGGAGCTCATAACGTTCGGCAAGGCCTCGAAGAATCGAGATTGTATCTTCGACATTCGGCTCTTGTACGAGGACTTGTTGAAATCGGCGTTCTAGAGCGGCATCTTTTTCGATATATTGACGATATTCATTGAGCGTTGTGGCTCCAATACAATGGAGTTCACCACGAGCGAGCATCGGTTTGAGCATATTGCCTGCATCCATTGCTCCTTCGGCTTTTCCGGCTCCGACCATGGTATGGATTTCATCGATGAAGAGAATGATCTCTCCTTGTGCACGAATGACCTCTTGAAGAACTGCTTTTAAGCGCTCCTCAAATTCTCCACGGAATTTTGCTCCTGCGATCAAGGCACTGAGATCGAGGGAGATGATCTTTTTGTTTTTAAGACTTTCGGGAATATCTCCTGCGATAATTCGACGGGCGAGTCCTTCCACAATGGCGGTCTTACCGACTCCTGGTTCTCCGATGAGGACAGGATTGTTTTTTGTACGTCGGGAGAGAATTTGAATCGTGCGCCGGATCTCTTGATCACGTCCGATCACGGGATCTAGTTTATTTTGACGGGCAAGCTCGGTGAGATCTCGTCCATATTTGAGGAGAGAGTCATAGGTCCCTTCAGGGTTTTGGCTTGTGACCCGCTGACCGCCGCGAACCTCCTCAAGAATTTTAAGGAAGCTGGAACGATCGAGTCCCTTTTCTTTAAATATTTTAGCGATTTCAGGGACAGTCTTGAGAAGTGCGAGGAAGAGATGTTCTGTGCTGATGTAGTCATCTTTTAGTGATTTAGCTTCATCTTCGGCACGGGTAAGCGTCTCCTGAAAGAGTGAGGAGACATAAACTCCATCGCTACGGGTTGAGCCGGAGATTTTGGGGGCTCGCTTTAATTTTTCTTGAAAGATTCCAAGGAGGAGAGGGGTGGAAAGAGAGGCTTTCGTGAGCAGTCGTGGAATTAGTCCCTCCTCTTGCTCTAAAAGGGCTAAGATTAAGTGATCGACATCAACCGCCTGATGTTGGCTGCGGCTTGCGATCGCCTGGGCATTTGTGATCGATTCTTGGGCTTTTTCGGTGAAACGATTAAGATTCATAATGTTAGACCTTCATGAATCGTGCCGAGTTTTAAATCGATCTGTTATATTTATAAAACAATTACAATAAACCATTTACAAATAATATATTATTTTATGATTACTTAATAAAGAGACAATATGTCGCACATATGCGACAATAAATTAAAATGAGACGAACTGACTCTTTTTTATTTTGGAGATCAAGTTTCACGCTTTTTTGCGAACTAAGGCTTTGAAGAAATTTAAAGAGCTGACGCGAGTGACCTCATTGGATTCCAATTGAGTGTATCCGATAGCCGCTTTGCGGAGAGCGGAGTACTTCCAGAAAAGGATCTAAGATGTTTATTTGTCAGGGGTTCAAAAGTCTTCACTAAAAAAGAGGAGATCACCGCTGAAAATATTTCCTGCCGAATCTTTACTTTATCGACCAATAGCCCACCCAATGCCATTTTTTTAATTTTTAAAGAAAATCTTTCTAAAGATGGTGGCTTTATTGTTTGTTGAAAAGATGGGCAGGTACAAATCTATAACAAAAATCAACGCAATAAGCCGGATCTGATAGTCGTTTCACCTCTTCTTTTTCTTAAAAGGCTGCAATTTTCTTATCATAGGGAGATGGAGTCATGTCCCTTAATTTGGGGCCGAGAACCTCATCTATTTTTTCTTTAGTACCGTGTCTCGGACTTAGCCCAGTAGCATGCATCTCTTGGGTGCAATATCTTGATTCATTGCGACAATGTGATAGGGTCTAATCATGACTCTGACTGTAAACGGTGAAATTCTGGCTTCGGCACGTATCTCTCCCAAAGAGATATTTGTAGAGGCCTCTGTCAATTTCTACTGTTCCCAGCGAATGACCCTTGCCCAAGCAGCTACGTTTTCAGGGATGGATCGGCTCCAGTTTCAGCATTTGCTCGCCTCCCGACTCATTCCCATTAACTTTGGAGTTGAGGATTTAAAGCAGGATGTCAAAAATTTGAAGACCCTTTGCGGATGATCGTCGTCAGCAATACCTCACCGCTTGTTAACCTGCTGTTGGTCGATCAGGCATCCGTACTTGAAGATATTTTTGGGATAATTCACCTCCCAACGGAGGTCAAGATCGAATTTGAACTCCTTCGAAAAAATAACCCAAAATTTAAGAATCTTAATTTCCCCACCTTCATTAAGGTCCATTCTGTCCAAAATAGGGATCACTATCAACTCCTCCGCCTGCACTTAGACGATGGAGGGGCGGCAGCTATTGCACTGGCGATGGAAATGAAGGCGGATCTCCTTTTGATGGATGAGATTCTGGGACGAGGCGAAGCAGGACGACTCTCGCTCAAAACAACTGGTTGCATCGGCATTCTCTTACAGGCTAAAACAAAGAAGCTGATCCCCGCAATCAGGCCGATTCTTGAACAGTTGGAATCCGAAGCTGGATTCTACCTCTCACAAGAAATCACCGACTTCGCTCTTAAATTGGCTGGAGAATGAAATACGATGAAATATTCATTTCTATGAAAACATTCTGGTATTTATACCAAGGTCGGTTATGCTATCCATTAGGCGGCTATGTTACCTCTTACCCCTAACTCTGAAGATTGGCTGACCTACGGTCGTTGCTTTCTTATTACACTCGGGATTTTGTTTCTCGCTCTTCCTTGTTGGATCTGGTGCGAGCAGGGTGATCGCTCGACAGAGTGGCCCTCTTTTGCATGGATTATTTTGTATGGCTTTATAATTACTGGCGGCGTCATCTTACTTGTCGCGTTCCTCGCATCGAGAAAGTCAGTGTACAAGTGGGCGGACGTAACCTCAACTCACGAAGCTTCGGTTGTCATCATGATTATTGCTGCACCGATTTACTTTGTCCTCAGATGGTTTATACGAATTAAGTGATCTTCTTGACCTTTCTACCCCATCGGGGCTTTGGTCTCAATCCATCACTGTCCTAATTTCGGAGTGAAGGTCAGTGGGAATCGACGCAATAGAATGCGCCGATAAGTCCGAAAAACTTTGCGGGGCGACTTGGGATTCTTAGAGATGAATGAGATAGCTACTGATAATTCCCTGTAAAAATTCTCCCCTAAGCCGATTTCCTTTTCCTCATACCAAGCATAGGCTTTCTTGGCCTCATCTAGAGCGTTAGGTAGAAAAATGACTTCGTTAGGCATGGCGACCACGGATCAAATCTTTTGCGGTCGACCAAGGGATGCCAGAGGGATTGTTTTTAAATTCTTCTTCTCTTCGATCTAACTCATCTTTTTGCCACTGAGGGACTTCACATTTTCGACTCTTTAAATATTAGTGGAAATCAGTGCAGATAAGCGGTTAAAACTGTCTTTCCCTTGGCGTTTTTGGCGACCCTTGGAGGTTAATTTCCTAGCTTTAAAACTGCGATCGAGAGGTGTTGCGCCCCACAAGGCACCAACCCTGCGCCAGGCAATTGGCACCTCCAGTGGAAAACAAAATAACTCTCGATTACAAAGTTGCGCTCGAGAGGACTTGAACCTCCATGTCTTGCGACACTAAAACCTGAATCTATTTTTTCTCATAGGTAAGAGGTCAATTGTCCGCAGAATTGTCAGCAAATTTCAGGCGGTTTTGAGGTGAGGGGTCTAACAAATTGGGGACTTGAAGATTAAAGCGGTCGCTTTAACTGAGAATCAGATTTGATGCGGCACGAAAGCGTGTTCGAGTAAAATCGACCTGTGAGGCTTCCAGTTTAGCTTTATCCATGAGACGGGTCAAAATGAGTTCGCTCATCCCAATACATTCAACACCAATGACCTCCCCATGAAGGTCTAAGTCAACATTGATAATGACCCCGTTTTTCTCAAAACGATTGAGGGTCTTAGAAACCTTTTTTTTAGGGTCTTGAAAATAGACATAAGAAGCATCTGATTCAGGGTCAATCGTGACAATCGGAGCTCTTTTCGATTTAACAATAAGAGTATGTTTAGCATTCATAGGAAGTGATGATCCAGCATTCATCCCGTTTCATTTCGGCGACGACATTTAAGGTTATACCATCCACGGTCTTTTTGAAAAGATAAACCTTCCCTTTTCGCTTTCCAATTTTTTGAAAGATTTTTTGATCGGGATATTTTACCGTGTTCTTGATGTTCTCGGTCGATAAACAGCGGAGATCAACTCTCTGAGAGAGATGAACGGTATTATGAAATCTTATTTCCCCCATAGTCTTTAGCTTAAATCGTACCGTTTGAAATCACTGAATCAATGTTCATTTTTGACGGGACAAAGAGGTTGATTTGAGATGATCCATCGGGCGGATAAAATTGATACACAAGTTCTCGATAGGCTTTACTCTATGATCGAGAGGAGTTGGGCCCCACAAAGCACTGACTCCTGCGCTAGGCAAATAGGATTTCCAATGGGAGGGGATAACTTTCGCTTACAAAGTTGCGCTCGAGAGGACTTGAACCTCCATGTCTTTCGACACTAGAACCTGAAGATTTTTACCTACGAGGGAAATTTCAAAATTGAGACTTGTAAGGGAGTTCATAAGGGGTTGATGTTCAAAAACAAGCTTAACTCTAAGTGCCAAACAATCAAGTCGGTTACTTAATTTCCAAGCCAATGGCAACTGAGGCGGCAATACGAGCTGGCGACCTCCGAACACTTTCCCGTTTCTGCCGTTACAATGCACTACAAAAGTCCGTCCGGACGAAGGATACCGAGGAATTCTTTAAAACTATTCCCTCAGTAGGAAAGACTCAGAATGTCGTTCCGTTTCAGGAAACAGGGTGAAGAACGACTCCATTCTTTTGGAAATAATCAACTACATGATCAAAAAAACCGTCAACTGGATTTCCCTCGCATATTTGTGAGATTTCAATTCCGGCTTTTGTAAAAGCAAGATGTCCAGTGAGAGTTTGCTGCGGTGGATTAGCTCCAATAACAGTTGATTTGTTAAAATATTCAATACGATTGCCGATTTGAAGATTTTCCTCGCAAATTAATCCTAAATAAGTTGTATTTACCAACCCTAAATCCTCAAGATGTTTTAAAGATCCGTAGGAAAAGAACTCATATTCATAAAATGGTGGAATAGGATTAAAGTGCGTGAAAAGAGGTATTTTTCTCCCGTCAATTTTTACTATGTAAGAACATATTTTCTGAAAACACTTAGCATCTTCATGGCCTATGTCTTGCATGAGATTCAAGGTTTTCCTTGAAAAGGAATTTGGCTTCATAATCTGCCCCGCCAATATTTTTGACCACATATTAGAAATCTCTTGATCGGAAACAATTCGACAATTTTTAAAGAAAAGAGTCATCCAGTCTGAATCGATTGACTCAGGTTTTGCTGATTCAAAATCAATCAATTGGAGTGAATTTGTGGCAATCCTCTCCATGTTTATTTGCTCTCGGGTTTCTTCGTGAATCATTCTAAGCATTGCTCTTTTTGTGGTATCTAAGATCTGAAGTTTAGTTTCCGCTTCAAGAATTTTTATTTTACTTTCCATTTCAGCTTCAATAAGGGAAGCCTTTGACTTCGCTTGAGCCTCTTTTACAATTCTTGTCGGCTCGTATAAAACTCCCATGCCCGCAGAGATTTTCTCGACGATCGTTTTCCCCGTGTCTGTCGCTAATAATCCAGTAAATGCTGCAGCTTCGATAATCATAAATTTTCTACTTTGCACTCTTTCAGTCGTTGGTATCAAAAACTAAAAGAGAATTCAGCAATGCTTCTGTTTCTTTTTTCAGAACTTCATTTTTAACCACGATACTTTCAATCTCTTTGTCCGCATCACATGTTGGATCAACTTCTTGCAGGAGTTTTTTGTGCGCGTCTTTATTTATTGAGCATGAACTAATTAGTTTTTTAAGATATTGTTTTGCCAAAGGAATATTTTTGGTCTCCTCATTT
>CAMCYL010000104.1 GCA_945883905.1 Akkermansia muciniphila
GACGAAGGAGGAGGCGTCGTTAACGGAACCCCTGCTCACCCCCGTTCCTGGTTGCCTACCCTCGGCTCTCCAATTTCTTTCCCTTTTTGGATTTTCGCTTTGCGATGGGAGTGCGCGAGACAATGTATTTAAGGTATTTTGTTTTGGACAGGAATGAAGAAAATTTGCTTCGTTGAATTAAAGGCTTGTCGACTTTGGGATCGACGACTAATCACTGCCTATGAATCGTACGTCTAAATTGTTTTTAATTTTAGCTTTAATCTCCCCTTTCGCTTTGGGGCTAGATGAAATTACATTGAATAGTGGGGAGATTGTGAAGGGTCGATTAGAGGATAGTCGGGAGACGACGACAGAGATTCAAATTGATGTTTCGACGATGAAAGGGGTCTCTGACTTTAAGGCGATTCTGAAGAGCGATATTGCTTCGATCAAAAAAAGTGATGGGGCAGAGGATCCGGCGACTAAATTGGAAATCCCACAGGAATCGATTGAGGCGAAATGGTATGAGGAGCAAATCGAAAAGGTTTTGAAGCCTTGGGTTGTTAAATATCCGCAAAGTCCTTTGTTGCCATCGGTTCAAGAGAAACTAAATACGCTGACTACCGAGCTTGCTCGTGTCAAGGCCGGTGATGTCAAGATGAGTGGAAAGTGGTATACTCGAACTGAATTTGAGGAGGTACGGATCGATGTTGATGCGCTTAAGTTTTTAGATCAGGTGAAAGATTTGGTGGATCGAAAGGATTTTAGCGAGCTATTGAAGGTGAAAGCAAAGATTAATACCTATAAGAGCTCAGATCAATTTGATAAAATTATTGAGACCTTTTTAGCGGGGTATAAGGAGTTTCAAACAGGAGGTTATGAGGAGCTTATTCGCAAGCAGGTTACTGATTTAGAGTTTTTAATTTCGCAAAATGACAAGTTCATTCGTGAGATGGTTAATGAGGCGATTCCTTCAGTCTCTTTTGTGAATGATGATTTAATGGAGTGGGATGTGCTTCGTTCTTCGGGCCCTAACGTCGCCATGAAGAGGAGGTCGAAGGTCTCTGAAAGTAATTTGAACTCCACCAAAGAATTTAATGTAAGTACGGATGAAGGGCGTTATTATGTCAGTTTTAATGGGAATTACTTTCGATTGACCGATGTGCTTGCGGAATGGAATAAATCGGACACCGCCATTTCTGATTTTATCAAAGATTTTAAAGCTTATTATACGGACCCCAATGCTCCTAAATATCGAATTAGTTCTGGAAGGATGGCAGATGCGAGAAGACTCTTGGATGCAATTACGGTAGCGAAAGAGAAAATTAAAACGGTTAGCAAGGAGTCGCAATCGATCGGGCAATTTGATGATCGAATAGCAAAAGCGATGGTTGAAGTAGAGTCCTTTCGGATCGAAAATTTTGCTCGTGCAAAAGAGTCCTTAAAGGCGGCTTATTTGGCGCATGAACATCGTGATTTTAATGTGACAATCACCGAGTTAAGAAGTGCGTCCCAGGCCTGGCCTGGACTTATTTCCATTGATCGAGCCGTGAAACAAATGACGGTCGATTATTTTGCGGCAGCAAAAGAGGCCCTTCAAAAAGAGCAGTATGAAAATGCAGCCGTTTTTGCAGCGAATGCGACTCAATTGATTCCGTTGGCAAAGGCGAAGTTTTTTGCCTTAGTCTCCTTGAAGACAGAGATTAATAAATTCATGACGGATAATAAACAGATGATGGAGGCCCTGAAGAGACAGGAGGCGGAACAAAAGAAGAAGGAGCAGGATCAAAAGTTATTTACGGCAAAGTTTGAGAGTGATTTTAATCGAGGAGACTATAGTGCTGTTTCACGATTAAACCCTGCGATCATGGAGGGGGATGAGAAATATCAGAGTTTCGTTGATCGCAAAAAAATAGCAGAAGAAGGAATCGTTCAGTCGAAAGAATTAATGTCTCAGGTTCGTACTTTCATTGTTGGAAAAAAACTCGTTGAAGCCGGTGATGCTTTGGCAAAAGCGAAATCGCTCTGGCCTCTCAATCCTGGATTAGGAGAGTTAAATGGATTGCTCGCGGAGGCGATGAAGCCTAGGACATTCATCGATGAGATGGAGGATCATCTCGGAATTACGATTGGTGTTTTGCTGACTGTATTTTTAGGGATCGCTTACGGAGTCTCTCGCTATTTATCCAAGTAGAAAGCTAGCTAAAAAATCCTTTTTTCTTTTTCGGCTCCTCTTCAATGACGGGTTCGGGGAATCGAGATGAGTCGCGGGCATTAGCAAGGGCCTCCTCGCGAGAGATGATCCCCTGTTTATAAAGATCGAGAAGGCTGTCATCGAGAAGGTTCATTCCATCGTGACTTCCGATTTGGATCAGTCCTGGGATCATGTACGATTTTCGATCTCGAATACAAGCACGGATCGCATTATTGGCGACGAGGGTTTCAGTCGCCATGACGCGACCCTCGATATCGATTCGAGGAAGAAGGCGCTGAGAAATAATGGCCTGAAGGCTGTTTGAGAGTTGGGTGACAATTTGATTTTGTTGATCCGCAGGAAAAACGTCGACGAGTCGATCAATAGATTTTGCGGCATCGATCGTGTGAAGGGTGGCAATGACTAAGTGCCCGGTTTCCGCTGCGGTAATAGCGGTTTGAATCGTTTCTAAATCACGCATTTCGCTGATGACAATGACATCTGGATCTTGGCGCAGAACGTGACGAAGGGCGGCGTTAAAGGAGTGAGTATCGGTTCCAATTTCGCGCTGTTTGATGAGACAAAGATTATTGGAGTAAATATATTCAACCGGATCTTCAATCGTGACGATCACCCCAGATCGAGTGTTATTGAGGGTTTGAATCATTGAGGCGAGCGTGGTTGTTTTTCCGGATCCTGTACTTCCGGTGACGAGGATGAGTCCATCCTCTTTTTGACAGATCCGTTCTAAAGTGGCTCGATGTCCGAGTTCAATGAGTGAGGGAATCGTTTTAGAGATGACACGGAAAGTCGCTTCGAGATGACCTCTGGAGTAGTGGGCATTGGCACGAAATCGACCGACCTCTTGGATTTCGAGAACAAAATCGAGTTCCCAGGTCTCTTCGAGACGAGACCGTTGAGCTTCGGTCAGGGCACTGAGAACGAGATCGCGACAGGTTTCAGCAGTGAGAACTTCCTCTGTGAGGGGTTGAAGGAGTCCTGTTTGACGGATCATGGGGGGAGAGCCGACACTGAGATGAAGATCGGAGCTGCCATGATGGGCGGTACCATGGAGAAGAGTGACGAGATCCATATTAAGCGATTCCTTTTAGGGCCCGTTGAAGGTCTTGAGGGTTTTGAATAATCGAAAGTGCCGCCTCCTCCGAGATACGGTTTTGGCGGCAGAGTTGAATCAACCAGTTTAAAATGGAGCAGTTTTTTTGAGAATCCGATTTTTGGAGGAAATCGATTAATTCTTTCCAACGGTTTTCAAGAATGTAGCGACGACTCAATCCTTGATTATGAAGATGTTCGACCGCGGCGACCATTCCCCCTTCTAAACTAGGGAGGAGTCTTTGGCACTGAATGCCTATGAGTTGGGAGCTTAATATCATACTGATTCCCTCTCGTTCATCGGAAGGAAAGAGACGAACAAGTCGCTCTAAGGCCTCCGTACAGGTTCCGCTGTGTAATGTGGCGATGACGAGATGTCCTGTCTCTGCGGCTTGAAGAGCGATTTGGGCCGTTTCGCGATCACGAATTTCACCGACCATGATAATATCAGGGCTTTGGCGGAGAGCCTGCTTTAATCCCCGAGCGAAACTATCCGTATCGACTCCCACCTCTCGTTGAGTGAAAATACAGTGCTTTCCGACAAAGAGGAATTCAATGGGATCTTCAATGGAAAGAATATGTTTCGTGAAGTTTTGGTTCACCCACTCAAGTGCGGCGGCAATCGTTGTTGATTTACCTGTGTTCGTTGGACCGGTAATGAGAATTAAGCCGGACTTACGACTCATCCATTCCTTTAATAGTTCGTGGGGGAGTCCCAAAGTTTCGAGGAGAGGGACGGAGCTTGCGACTCGGCGAACAATGGCTGCGGAAAGTCCCAGTTGACGAAAAAAACTGACCCGAAATCGAGAGCCGTTGGGGTGAGTATAGCTGGCATCTGCATCCCGAGAATCGAGCGGAACATTACAAATGGTACGAAAAATAGCGAGATCATCGAGCGAGATGATCGACTCTCCCCAAGTAAGAATCTCACCGTGTTGTCGAACCTTCGGGGTTTCACTTTGTCGAATAAACAGATCAGAGGCATCGTGGTCTATCATGGCAGCACAAAGTGTGGCGATCAGAGAGTCGGACATCCGAGAATTCAAGCGGGAAGAATTAAAAGTACGAGGATAAAGAAAACCGAAAAAATAGGAAATAAGGGGGAAGGTATTTAGGAAAATTGTCTTTTTACGACAACAATTCAGATCTTGTCAGTTCATCTTGCTTGAATAAGCTAAGGGGATATGTCAACACAAGATCTTCCGATTACGTTAAAACGCGATGTTTCAGCGATTCAAATTCCTGCGGGAGTTGAAAAGCTTTTACTTTCCGGTTCACAAGTTCAAATCATGCAATCGTTGGGGGGAACGTTTACTGTTAGCTCATTCGGGCAATCTGGGTTGTTTCGAATTCGGGGGGAGGATGCGGAGGCCTTAGGGTTAGAGAAACCGAAGGAGGAGAGGGCCGCGGGAGAGGGAGAGGTGACAGAGGATCAAATTTGGGAAAAGCTCAAGGGCTGCTACGATCCTGAAATTCCGGTCAACATCGTCGATTTAGGGCTTATTTATAGTTTGGATATTCAGTCGCTTGAGCAAGGGAAAAGGGTGGACGTGAAGATGACTTTAACGGCCCAAGGATGTGGAATGGGTCCTTCGATTGCCGCAGATGCTCGTGAAAAGATTTTAACTCTTCCTGGAGTGGTAGAGGCCAGTGTAGAGGTCGTTTGGCAACCGGTATGGAATCCAGCGATGATCTCTCCTGAGGGGAAAAAGAGACTGGGAATGGCTTAGTTTCGTATGTCGACTGCACTCGAATATTCAAAAGAATGGGAGGCTTGGGCCCCTGTTTCTGAGGGGTGGAAGCCGTTACAAGGTCGATTTTACTCCGAGGGGTGGAGTATTGAGTCTCATCAGTTTCAGATCGCACGAGAGATTAATTGGGCACAGAGTTTTCATGGGGATGGCATTGAGATCTGTTTTAATCTTTCCGGAATCGGACGATTAAATGCGGGAAAATCTTCGTTGGAGTTTTTGCCTGGAACCGAAGGTTTTTATCGAGTTGATCCGGCTTCGATGAGTGGATCGAGAGTCGCTCAAGAGAACCATCATTTTGTCACGATTGAATTAACCTCAAAGTATCTGAAAAAGCATTTAGGTAATGAGGCGAGTCACGTTTATCCTGTTGTTCAAAAAGTGATGGAGGAGAAGAAGTCCTTTGGAGAGATCGGAATGACTCGTCCACTGACGATGCCGCATCGTCTTCTTGCCTCCTCTTTGATGAATCCTCCCGTTCAAACCTCCGCTCAAGGGTTGTGGTATCAAGGGAAAGTTTTGGAAATTATTGCTGAGATCTTGTATCTTCCAGTTCGAGAGGAACTCTTTTGTGCTCGCCAGAAACGAGTATCGCGAGATCGAATCGATGAGATGAAACGATTGTTGGAGTTGGATTTAGAAAATCCATTATCTTTAGATGAATTGGGAAAAAAAATTGGGTGTAGTCCTTTTTATTTGAGTCGAACTTTTTCGCAAGAAACAGGAATGACGATGTCTCAATATCTGAGGTCTTTACGAATGGAGAAAGCGGCTGCATTTTTGCGGAGTGGGAAGTACAATGTGACGGAGGCGGCATTGGCCGTTGGTTATCATAGTTTAAGTCATTTTAGCAAAGTATTTAGTGAGGTTTTTGGAAAGTGCCCCTGCACCTACTCGCTCGAGGCGGAATAAGAGAAAACAGATAGACTTTTTCCATTGGCATCATTAAAATCGGTGTCTAAAACGAAAAACTTTCGCTTATGGCTTTAATCGTACAAAAATATGGGGGAACCTCTGTTGGGAATCCTGAGAGGATCAAAAATGTCGCTTCGCGGGTCGCTGAATGGCGGGCTCGTGGAGATCAGGTGGTGGTGGTTGTTTCGGCAATGTCAGGGGTTACTGATGGGTTGATTAAGCTTGCCAAAGAGGTCTCTAACGAACCTGCCGAGCGAGAGATGGATATGTTACTTGCGACGGGGGAGCAAACAACGATTGCCTTGACTGCGATGGCCTTACAGCAGATCGGAATTCCGGCAGCCTCTTTGACGGGGGCACAAGCGGGGATAGTGACGGATGGCGTTCATACCCGGGCTCGAATTTCAAACATCACTCCGAAGCGTGTGCATGATCTTTTAAATGCTGGAAATGTGGTGATCGTCGCTGGTTTTCAAGGGCATACGGAGGAGGGAGCGATTACAACGTTGGGTCGTGGAGGTTCCGATCTCACGGCGATAGCACTTGCTGCTGCGTTAAAGGCCGATCTTTGTCAGATTTATACCGATGTCGATGGAGTTTATACCGCTGATCCTCGTTTAGTTCCTCATGCTTCGAAGATTCAAGAAATTTCCTATGACGAGATGTTGGAATTAGCCAGCTTAGGGGCGAAGGTCATGCAGGCTCGTTCAGTGGAGTTTGCGAAAAAATTTAATGTCGTATTTGAAGTTCGATCTAGTTTTAATAAAAATGCAGGCACGATTGTGAAAGAGGAGAGTAAATCTATGGAAGAGGTTGTTGTACGAGGTGTGAGCTTGGAGAAGAATCAAGCAAAAGTAACAATTAGCGGTGTTCCTGATCAACCGGGGGTTGCGGCTAAGATATTTACTTTAATTGCTCAAGCTCATTTAAATATCGATATGATCGTTCAAAATGTTTCGATTCAAGGAACGACGGATATCACTTTTACCTTGAATAAGGATGATTTAGGAAAGGCACGCAAGACTCTTGATCCGGTCGTTAAAGAGGTCAAGGCGAAGGAGCTTATTGCTCAAGAAGGGGTTTCTAAATTGTCGGTCGTTGGGATTGGAATGCGTTCTCATAGTGGGGTTGCCTCAACCCTTTTTACCGCTTTAGCGGAATCCAAGATCAATGTTCAGATGATTTCGACGAGTGAAATTAAAATCTCTGTGATTCTCGATGAGGCTTCAGGGCCTGAGGCCACGAAGATCGTTCATGATGCCTTTAAGCTAGGGTCTGTTTTAAAATAAACTTAAGAGCTTGGGTGTTGACTTTAAAAAGTGATGAAGTGATGTCACTTCCACTTTCTCAAGAGTAACTTCACTCCTATCTGTCCAAAATAAATTTAATTTCACAGCGGAAATCGAAGAGGGGGATTGAAATCCTAAAGCAATTCTCACGCAACGACGCCACGGCGCAACGTCTGAGAGGGAGAGGATCGTGAGCTCTTTCCGGGGCTCGGTTTCACCTCTCCTCGGAAAGAGCTCACGATCCTCTCAGGGATAAATTCTCCGATTTGTTTTTGTATGAAGGGGGGGAGTTCTGACCCAAGAGCGTAAGCGATAGATCCCTGTTTTTAAAAAGAGATCGAAAGCTGGTTTTCGAGAACTTTTTAAAAACAGGGAGGAGGCTCGGAGGAGCCGTGGTCAGAACGAGGGGGGAGTAGGGATTTAACGTGGCGTCGTGGCGTCGTTGC
>CAMCYL010000105.1 GCA_945883905.1 Akkermansia muciniphila
AATACACAGAACACACTGAATTTTAAGGGTTTATAAAAAACAGGGGATTCACCCGCTGGGTGAAGGAAAAAATAACTCTTTTTTTGCTTAACATCTTCTTTCTGTGTATTTTGTGTATTCTGTGGTTAAATTCATCCGCGGTTTTTAGGATCATGTGGGGAAGTTCTGACCCAAGAGCGTAAGCGATAGTTCCCTATTTTTAAAAAGGGATCGAAAGCTCGTTTTCGAGAACTTTTTAAAAATAGGGAGGAGGCTCGAAAGAGCCGTGGTCAGAACGAGGGGGGGAGTAGAGATTTAACGTCGCGTCGTGGCGTCGTTGCGTGAGACAATGTATTTAAGGTTTTTTGTTTTGGACACCAATGGAAAACGGACTAAAGATAAGGATTTTTCCTCTTCTCCTCACCAATCGTTGTTGCGCTCCCATGACCCGGATAGACCTTAACCCCCTCGGGAAGTCCCATGAGATGTTGATGAATTCCGGAAATTAGATCCTTTTGACTTCCCCCCGGCAAATCCCAGCGTCCCACCCCCCCCGCAAAAAGGATATCCCCTCCTATAATCGCTCCCCCTTTTACATCATAAAAGGCAACACTCCCCGGAGAATGACCTGGAATATGATATAAAATAAAGTCGATTCCACCACAAGACCAAGGAGCAGAGGATTTCTCAGCGACAGGCAATCGTTGGGGTTGCTTGACCGGTAAAATCGGTGGAATTCCCCAAATCGAGAAAACCTTAGGATCTTCAACCATGAAGGCATCGGCATCGTGAATCCATACCGGACAGTTAAAATGCTCTTGGATCGCGGCAGCATCCCAAATATGATCGTAGTGTCCATGAGTTAAAATTAACGCCTCCACCTTCAACTCTTTCTCCTTCAACTCTTCAAGAGTCTCTTCTGGAGCATCAAAACAAAGGATTCCCTTTTCCGATTTTAAAAAATAGGCATTGGTCTCAAGTTGCCCCCCACAATAAACGGAAAGATTCATTTTTCGCCCTCTTTCGGAAAAATCTCCCGAGCAAGCCGTTGAATATTCGCCACCAGTTCCTGACAGTTTTTTCCAGCAATATCAATCTGATCTAAATAATTCTTAACCTTTTCATTCCCCTCCAATTCACTTTGAAGTAAGAAGGCGTAACCAAAAACCGCTGTCAATTGATTGTTAATATCATGAATATTTTTTCGGATCACAAGTCCCGGAGCCTCTTTTGAGGCTCGAACGGCTAAAAAGGTCCTTGCTAATGCCCAATCGGAAGGAGCGGTGATTTTAAAATTAACTTCAGGGAAATGAACCACTTTTACAGGAGTTCCCAATTTTTCAACGGCGGCCGTATCATCTGTCAACAGAGCCCCTGAATCACGGTTTTGCTGATAGGCCTTCAAGATTAATTCTCTCTTAAAGATCTGAGGCGTTTGCACCGCCCAGATCTTACTTCGATCCAAAGTTTTGGCGACCCGTCCATTCTCCTCGATCTCTTTTAATGTGTCGGTTGCAGGATGTCCACAAACCGCCGCCCCTGTCTCTTGGGCCGCCTCTAATACCATTTGAATCACCTCTGCAGTGACAAAGGGCCGCGCCGCATCATGGACCATCACGAACGCATTGGCTGGGTCCGAGGCTTCGATCCCTGCTAAAACGGAATCCTGACGCTCCCTCCCTCCCTCGACATATTTTATGGGAATAAAGGTATCCAAGGAATGAACCACTTGCTCAAAACTACTTTTACAATCGGGGCGAATAACGAGAATGATCTCCTTGATCAAGGGAGAGGTTAAAATCCCCTGAAGCGTATGCGCAATGAGCGGTAAACCTGAAATCGGCGTTAACACCTTATCAAATCCCATCCGCTGACTTTTTCCAGCGGCCACAATAACGGCACTTAAAAATTGATTGTTCATAAGGTTATTTTATCGTCGGGGGGGAAGGATTTTAGTCTTCTCTTTGTTTTTTGCCGCCTCAACCGAAGAATCCTCATAAAAAAGAGGCCCGTGTTCTCTTAAGTTACTCGCAAAAGCACTAAAATCTTTTGCCATTTTTTCATCCGTTAAGATCATCGCCAAAGGCCCTTTTCCTTTTTGCGCCAACGTCAACAATTCATCCGACTTCGCTAAAACCGATTTTAACGACTTGATTGCATCCCGAATATCCTTGGTGGTATCGGGGGTCATTAAATCTTGATCTAGTTTCTGAGTGATACTCTCCACTTGTAGCGCAATCGTATTCATTCGCTCCATAATCGGTTTTGCATTCGCCGCCAACTCCTCAAATCCGGGGGCTCGTGCCCCCTCGACATGCGCCCCATCCTCTAAATAAGGTTTATCGACCTCTCCTTGTTGAACATCCACATAACGATCTCCCAACATCCCCTTCGAGCCAATTAAAAAACGGGATCCGCTACGGATTTTAAAGTTCTCCTGAATTTTTAAATGAACCGCAACCGCTCGACCTTCATTGATCGGGTACGGTTGCTTCACCACTTTTCCAATCGGTGCCCCCGAAAAGGTAACCGTAGCCCCTTTAATTAAATCGCTGGCATTTTGAAATTCAACGACCACCTCATAGCTCGGTCCCATCCCTTGAGCAAATCCCCCGAAAACAAGGATGAGCCCCCCTAAAAGGGCGAGACCGGCGACCAAAAAACCTCCAACGATAATTTCTGTATTTGAATTTTGTTTCATAGCAATCACTCCATTGCGACGCTCGCATCCGATATTCCATTCACAAAACGGAATACGATCGGATCCTGCGACGACTTGATTTCTTCAGGGGTTCCCAAAAAATGAACTTTCCCATGGTACAAAAAGGCAATGCGATCTCCAATTTCACAGGCACTTCTCATATCATGAGTCACAACGACATTCGTGATATTCAGGGTTTTATCTAAGTTTAAAATCAGCTTGTTAATACTATCAGAAACCACGGGATCTAATCCTGAGGTCGGCTCATCAAAAAGCAGTAACTTCGGTTTGCGGACGGCGGCCCGAGCTAAGGAGACTCGTTTCTTCATTCCGCCACTGAGTTCAGCCGGCATTTTGGCTTGCTGCCCGCCCAGATTGACCATTTCAAGGGCCTCTTCAACCGCAAATTCAATCTCCTTTTCACTCAACCTCCCCTCTTCTCTTAAAGGAAATGCGACATTCTCTCCGACATTCATCGAATCAAAAAGGGCTCCATTTTGAAATAGCATTCCGATTTTTTGACGAATAGGAATAAGTTCAATCTCAGAAAGTCCCATCAAATCTTTTCCCTCAAAAAGAACCTCTCCCTGATCCGGCATCATAAGTCCTAACATATGCCGTAAAGTCACACTCTTGCCACAGCCGCTTCTCCCAATAATGACGAAGGTCTCCCCCTCCGCAATCTCGAGATTAATCCCCTGAAGAATTTTTTGTCCATTCAAGGTTTTATGAATATTACGAAGTGAAATCATCATGACATCCATGCGTTCAGTAGGAAGGTGATAAAGAAATTACAGACAAGCAACGCAATCGTTGAACTCACGACGGCCTCGGTCGTCGCTTTCCCCACCCCTTGCGCTCCGTGCCCACAATTGAGCCCACGCTCACAACAAATCGTACAAATCACAAAGCCAAAAATAACCGATTTAATCAGCCCCACCCCGACATCTTTAGCCCCAGTAAATCGAAGGGTATTATTGATGTAATACGCAGGCTCAACCCCTAAAACAGGCACCGCAATGATATATCCGGCCGTTATTCCGAAAAAAATACTAAAACTCACCAAAAGAGGCATACTCGCCAAAAGCGCAATCAGGCGAGGAACCACCAAATAATCGGTCGGATAAACCGCCATCGAACGAAGGGCATCGACCTGTTCAGAGGTTTTCATCGATCCCAGCTCTGTCGAAATAGAGGCCCCGACACGAGCCGCAATCATGAGGCCACAAATAATCGGACCCAACTCACGACACATCGCATATGCGACAACGGGACCCACTCCGGATCCCATCCCTAACTCACTGAATTTGAGATGAATCTGAGAGGCAAATACCGCTCCAATACAGGAACCTGTTAAGATCACCACCGGAAGTGAATTCACCCCCATAAACAAAATTTGTTGAGAGACTAAATTCCAGCGAATCGGAAAATGTCGTAACGAACGCAGAATATCGATCAGCAATAGGGTATACTGCCCGCAATGTCTGAGAAAACGGAAAAAATTCCTCCCAACAATTTGAAAGAAATCGAACATGAATCAAGACCGTAGGGAAATGAATGAGTCGGTCAAGACTCCAGCACCAAACAATCACAATCCTCGAATAAAAGGGGATCGATTTGCTCTAAAACTTTAAAAATTCGCTGATGATGAAAGCGACTAAACAATCTCTTTAATCTCTTCAAACTCCGGTTGTGATTTAATTTTTTTACCTCTGAGCCATCCCTCACGAAATTGAACCCCTTTTCCTTTCACTTTTCCCTTTACAAACCGACTCTCCAAAATCG
The DNA here is from genome assembly GCA_945883905.1 of Akkermansia muciniphila. Classification (GTDB taxonomy): domain Bacteria; phylum Verrucomicrobiota; class Verrucomicrobiia; order Methylacidiphilales; family CAMAQI01; genus CAMAQI01. The sequence continues at coordinate 4,466 of CAMCYL010000105.1, forward strand.
TTCGTTCGACTAACTTCATTCGAATCCCAAAAGTCGTCGTATGGATAAAAATTAAATCTCTCAATTTTACGGCTAAAGGAGGTCTACAAAAAACAGAGATTAAAACCCCAGGACGATTTTTCTTCATCTGAACTGCCGTATAAAAAACATCGAATGCCCCTGCTTTAAACAAAAGGCTCATTAAATGCCCCAATTGTTGCCCCGTGCAATCATCGACTTGAGTCTCTAAAACCTGAATCTTTTCAACACGCTCGACTTCGTTCTCTTTTAAAAGAATCGCACGAACGACATTCGGACGCGATTTCAAATGACGACTCCCCACCCCATAACCAATCCGCTCCACTCCTTCAAACTCCATAAGAGCAAATTTCTCGACCCACTCCGCTAACAAACAGGCGGCCGTGGGAGTGATCATCTCAAACGGCTCCTCGCTTTGTTGAATTGGAATTCCCTTAAGACACTCCAAAGTCGCAGGGACAGGGATCGGAAGCATTCCATGGGCGGCACGAACAAACCCCCTCCCATCGACAAGGGGCGAACAAAGAACTCGATCAATTCCCAATAATTCTAATCCCAAACAAAAACCAATCGTATCGACAATCGAATCCACGGCCCCGACTTCATGAAACGTTACTTTTTCCGGAGACTTTCCATGAATTTTCCCCTCTGCCTCTGCCAAACGCAAAAACGCAGCAGAAGCCCGTTTCTTAACCGATGGGGAAAGTTTTGATTTTTCAATCAACCCCCGAATATCTCGCCAGCTCCGCCCATGAGAATGATCGTGATGAGAAGTCGATTCATGCGAATCGTGGCAATGTGCCCCCTCCTCATGATGGGTGTGTGAATGCGAATGAGAGCCCGTGCCGTGATCATGCGAATGATCATGATCGTGATGATGATGATAATGAGAGTGCGTAACAACCCCGATCCTCTTTTTCTGAGCCCCTGCCACTTTGACCTCAAGATGGACTCCGGAAATCCCATGACGCTCCTCTTTAGAAAGTTGAACTTTCCACTTTTCTGGAAGTCGCAATTTTTTCATCTCACTCATCCATCTTGAGCGATTCAATCCCAAATCAAAAAGTGACCCCAGTAACATATCTCCACTCGCCCCCGAAAAACAATCTAGATAAAGGGTTTTCATTTTACTCTCCTCGTTCCAAAGATTCGCACCATCGCCATCGCCGCTCCAAATCCATTATCAATATTCACCACCGTTAACCCCGAAGCACAAGAATTAAGCATTCCTAAAAGAGCCGTCATTCCATTCCCATGACTCCCATAGCCGACACTCGTCGGAACGGCAACAATCGGCAAAGCAATCAGTCCCCCCACCACACTCGGTAATGCCCCCTCCATCCCTGCAACGACAATCACTCCCTTTTGTGATCGAATTAAAGACAAACGAGAGAGGAGTCGATGTAACCCCGCGACCCCCACATCATAAATTCGCTCCACTTCAAACCCAAAGAAACTCAAAACCTCTGCCGCCTCTTCCGCAACAGAAAGATCGGATGTTCCCGCGGCTAAAACCGCAATCTTCAACGACTCCCCTTTTCTTTTCTGATCGGGATCCACCCAAACAATGCGAGCCGCTTTATTTTGATGTCCTTTCGGAAATGTTTTTTTAAGGGCCTTCATTTGCTCCTCCGAACATCGGGTCATTAAAACCGATCCATTCTTTTGTTTTAAAACTCGTGCAATCTTAATCAGTTGAGGAATCGTTTTTCGCTCGGCAAAAATCACCTCCGGAAATCCTTGATTCCGCTCTCGATCCAAATCTACTTTAGCAAAACCAAGATCGATTTCGCTCAGACTTTTATTTTTTTTCATCGTAATGAAGCTCCTCGATACGGTTCAGAAGAAATCTCAACCTTTTCAAACCCGAGTTCTCTTAAATAATGAATGACTCTCTCTTGGGTCTCCGAGACAAACAACGCTGAAAGTTCGTGCGCCGAGACAAAAACTTTCGCGCGGAGGCCATCGAAGCGAATCCGACAAATTTTAAATCCTAATTGATGTAAGAACTGCTCTCCGGCTTCAATCTTGAGAAGATCCCCTGCTTGAATCGAAACCCCTGTTTGAATTCGAGAGGAGAGACAGGGACTGGCCACTTTCTCCGCAACGCTCATTCCCCACTCCATCGCTAAGGCCCTGACCTCTGCTTTATGATACCCGGCCTCCATTAAAGGAGCGATCACCTCAAACTCCAAAGCCGCTTGCCTCCCAAAACGCACCTCTTTCGCATCATCGGCATTCTCTCCGTAGGCCAGCGCCTCGACTTGCCGATCTCGTGCAAAATAATTCATTTGATCAAACAAGGCGCTCTTACAAAAATAACAACGATTGGCGGGATTCTCTAAATAACGAGGATCATGGAACTCCTCTGTCTTCACCACACTTAAATTCCAACTCCGCTCGCTTGCAAGCTCGATCGCGGCCGCATACTCACGGCGAGGAAGAGAGGCTGAATCGGCCAAGACCGCATACGCTTTTTTTCCAAAATAGCGATGCGCCGACTCCATTAAAACAGCACTATCCACGCCCCCTGAATAAGCAACCGCTATGCTTTGATAGCGAGAAAAAATAGTAGTAAGCTCTTTTCTCATCTCAATGAAATTAAAGGGAGAATCATCATTGGTGTCCAAAACAAAAAACCTTAAATACATTGTCTCGCGCAACGACGCCACGCCGCAACGTTAAATCCCTACTCCCCCCCCTCGTTCTGACCACGGCTCTTTCGAGCCTCCTCCCTATTTTTAAAAAGTTCTCGAAAACGAGCTTTCGATCCCTTTTTAAAAATAGGGAACTATCG
>CAMCYL010000106.1 GCA_945883905.1 Akkermansia muciniphila
GGAAAGAGCTCACGATCCCCTCAGTGAGAAACTCTCGGATTTATTTTTAATGGAGCGCCGACCGCTGGGCGGCATGGATCAGGGGTGGATTTATCTCTTTCGCTTTAGGCTAATAGCTTCTAGCCAATAGCTGCTCTTTGCCCCCCTTCACCCATGCCGCCGGGCCGTCGGCGCTCCATTTCTATTTTTAAAATAGGGAGGAGGCTCGGAGGAGCCGTGGTCAGAACGAGGGGAGGAAGGGATTTTACGTTGCGTCGTTGCGGCGTTGCGTGAGACAATGTCTTTGAAGAGGCTGTGATTCTATTGCCTTTTTGAATTTTGCGGGGTTTACTCTTTTTATGCAAGGAATCGAAGAGGCGATACTTTCGGAACCAGAAGGGCAAGCCGGCTCGATTCTGCCTCCTTCGGTTTATGAAACACTAAGGACTTGCTTCGGCTTCCCCTCTTTTTTAGGAGAACAGGAACGAATTATCGCCTCGATCCTCTCCGGTAAGGATACCTTGGTTGTCATGCCGACCGGAGGCGGTAAGTCCCTTTGCTATCAACTTCCGGCCCTTGTTCGAGAGGGATTGACGTTAGTGATCTCACCGCTTTTAGCGTTGATGAAGGATCAGGTCGATGCCCTAGAGCGAAAAGGGATCGCTTCGACGATGATCAACAGTCTTCTCTCTCCCACCGAACAGGCCGATCGAATTCGTCGAATGCGAGCAGGCGAGTATCGATTGGTTTATGTCGCTCCAGAACGTTTTCGACATCAGGCCTTTCGAGAGGCTTTACGCGCCTCTCCTCCAAAGATGATTGCGGTCGATGAGGCTCACTGTGTCTCTCAGTGGGGACATGATTTTCGTCCTGATTATCTCGCCATTCCGCCGGTTTTAGAGGAGTTAGGGCACCCGCAAGTTGTGGCATTGACAGCGACCGCCACCCCGATCGTTCGTGAGGATATGATTCGGCATCTGGGATTGCGTGAGCCTCAGGAGTGGGTGACGGGGTTCGAGCGAGAAAATTTAGGACTCCAGATTCAATACACCGCAACCATGGTCGAGAAGTTGGAGATCTTAGAGGAGTTCGCCCGGAAACAGGGGACAGGAATTATTTATGCGGCGACTCGAAAAAATGTGGAGAAGATCACGGAACATTTTCGGGAGAAGAAAATTCCGCATGTGAAATATCATGCGGGAATGACCGAGCTTGAACGGGGGGCGGCTCAGGAGAGTTTTATCTCAGGACAGAAGCCGATTGCCATTGCCACGAATGCCTTTGGGATGGGAATCGATCGAGGGGATCTCCGCTTTGTCGCCCATTTTGATATTCCAGGGAGTTTAGAGGCCTATTATCAGGAGGTGGGAAGAGCAGGACGCGATGGGGAGCCCAGTGAATGTGTTTTACTCTATAATCCGGTCGATACACGAATTCAGGAATTTTTCATTGAGGGATCAAATCCCTCCCGTGAGATTCTTCATTCGATCTATAACTATCTCCGCTCAAGACCTGGTTATGAAACAACAATTTCGATCAGTGAGATGCAGGAGTCGATGACAGAGATAGAGAATACCATGGCCCTGAGTAGCGGACTTGGAATTTTAGAGAAAATCGGCGCTTTAGAACGATTTGAGGTTGAGGGACAACGAGCGAAAGGGACTCGACTCTTAAAGCCGGAGATCCCATTTCAGAATTTAAAAATCGATTTCAAAGGAATGGAGGAGAAGCGCCGTCGAGCGGAGGGAAAGCTGGAGCAGATGGTCCGCTTTGTTCAATCTCGTAAATGTCGCCAGAAAATGATTCTCGACTATTTTGGTGAAAAACGGGAGGAGAATTGCGGTCGCTGTGATCGATGTCGCCAATCTCACCATCGCCTCATCCGTAAAGGAACGGAGGAGGAGACCTTGATCGTTCGGAAAGCCTTGAGTGCCGTGGCCCGAACCTCCCGTCGAACTTCGGAGGGCTGGGAGGGACAATATGGCGTCGGTCGGATCGTTTTATCCCTTTTAGGAAGTCGCTCCAAGGAGATATTGGAGTCGGGAATGGATCAACTGAGTACCTATGGATTACTCCGAGAGCTTCCGGAAAGTTATCTGAGATCGCTGTTTGAGGCCCTCAAGGGAGATCATTATTTAGAGGTCAGCGCAGGGAGTTATCCGATCGTGACTTTATCATCGATGGGAGAACAGGTCATGAAAGGGGAACGGGAACCGGAAATCGATTGGCCGACGAAGGAACCGCTTGAGGAGAGAAAAAAGAAAAGATCGGTACGATCCAAGAGTCCTCAGACGATTGAGGAGACCTTGAGACTGTTAAATCAGGGAATGAGTATCGGGGAGATTGCCGAGAGTCGGGGATTGAGTGAGATGACGGTGGAGGAGCATATCTCAAAAATTTTACTCCGGGACTCGAGTCCCCTTCAGATCGATGAACTGGTTTATCCGGACCGGCAGCAACAGATCTTAAGAAAAGCCCCTCCAGAGGTGACCCGACTACGGGAGATTAAAGAGCTGCTTCCAGAGGATTATTCCTATGCCGAAATCAAATGGACCTTAGCGGCACATGGGCGATGGAAGGGATAAGTCACTTTTCCGTTCATTTCCGACTTACAGTCGTCCAAAATAACTCTGGATTTGAGAGGTGAATTAGAGGAGGGGAATTAAAATCCTAAAGCAGTTCTCGCGCAACGACGCCACGCCGCAACGTTAAATCCCTACTCCCCCCCCCCTCGTTCTGACCACGGCTCCTCCGAGCCTCCTCCCTATTTTTAAAATGTTCTCGAAAACGAGCTTTCGATCCCTTTTTAAAAACAGGGATCTATCGCTTACGCTCTTGGGGTCAGAACTTCCCCCCATTTCATACAAAAACAAATCCGAGAATTTCTCACTGAAAGGAAAGAGCTCACGATCCTCTCTCCCTCTCTGACGTGGCGGCGTAGCGTCGTTGCGTGAGACAATGTATTAACCCAGATTCGTCATTAGAAATTCGTTTCTAATGCAATGAAAGTGAACAATACAAATGCCTGATTTCCAATGACTTCTAAAGAATTAAAAGCAAAGTGAAGTCAGCATATTCTTTCACCAAAAGCGTGAAATAAAATTGATCCAAATCTCTCTCAAGAAAGCATGGAGGCATGAAATGAAAAACAGAATGAATTCTGATGAAAATTAGAATCTGAATCACTAGAAAATTCGATCTCTTAAAACCGGTTTTAAAGAGTGATTTTTAGATGATTCAGGATTGAGTCCAAACTCAATCGATTCTGTTTTATATCTCTTGATCTATTGCGTGACTCCGCGACCTTGGCGGTTAAAACTCCCATTCTCATTCCTATTCCTGCTTCCGTGCCTTCCTTAGAGATTCCGAGTATCGTCGACTTTAGATCAAAGGATGGTATAAATCCCTGCTTCGCCCATGCCGGAACGGCGCCCCATTTATCATCCTCATTCTGTAGGGTATTAAATCACTTCTTGTCGGGATAAAAATAATTCGATAGAGAAAGGAATGCGGTTTACCGTTTTAATCTATTTCGTGTTGCTGATTCTTTCAGGAAGTCAGTCGCTTTTCGCAGAGGACACCCTTCAGAAGGCCCGTTTTACCGAGGTCATTCGTGATGTCAGGGTGACGAAGGCCAATGCGAATGAGATGCGTGAGGCGAAGGTGAACGACAATTTTGAAGTTCCTGAGGTCATACGGACGGGAATGGATTCACGCGCAGAGCTGGAGGCCCCCGATAAGACAATCGCCCGTATCGGATCGAATACGATCTTCTCCTTTGAAGGAGCAAAACGAACGATGAATCTTCAAAGCGGAAGTGTTCTCTTTCATGCCCCCAAGGGGATGGGTGGAGGAATTATTAAGACCGCCGCCGCGACTGCGGCAGTGACAGGGACAACGATTATGGTCGGTGCGACCTCGAATGGCGGATTTAAATTAATGGTTTTAGAGGGTAGCAGTAAAGTGACTTTACCAAATGGAGTGAGTCAACGATTGAATGAAGGGCAGTTGACTTTTATTTTACCGGGAACTCAGAATAAGCTTCCCGTGATCGATTTTAGATTAACGACTCAAACGAAAGGCTCGGGGCTTGTCGGCGGATTTAATAAACCACTTGCCTCTTTAGAAAAAATTACTCAAGCAGAAATAAAACAAGAACGTAATATCGCAAAGGGACGCTTGCAGAATACGACACTGCGTGTCGTAGGAGAGGATAAGGAAGGAGTCAAAGTCCTCGATGACGGTCGAAGTTTTCCGACTCTTAGCGAAGTAAATCCTTCCTCACGTCCTACCTTGAATGATTATTTAGCAAAAAGAATTCAACAAGTTCCTTCAGCGGTATTAAGTGGTAATGGTCAAATTGATTTTAAAGACTTATACTTTAGTAAAAGTACCGAGAGACTTTCTTTTCGGGGAAAACAAATTGATATACAAAATGCGTTTGGTGCCTTTGGGGCAGATCAAATTACTTTTTCGAATGGAGCTAATTTTACATTGCCCTCTTCTATTCCGAACGGAAATATTGTATTGGGAGATTTTGGGTTTTTTGGTGATGGTGATATTAAGTTTTTAGGGGATGCAAATTTTAATGGTTCATCTGCTGCGCACCTTCATTTTATTTCATTTGCAGGGAATATGAATTTTGCGCCGGGTACGATTAATTTTGCGCAAAACCGAGTTTCATTCGAAGCACCTAAAGTCATGAATATTGATGGCACTACATTTACAGGTAAACATTTGATTTTTAGTGCGAACAGCGTCAATATTAATCAGGGGACAATCTTTAATGTAGATTCGTTGACGATTTGGGTTAGAAATGGATACCAATTTTCGAGCACTTATACAGCAAACCTCGATAATGGTTATGCGAATTTTACCTTCGGCAATACCGGTTCAAACAATCTAGGAACCGTAGGTTCAGTTTATGTAAACTCTTTCGGAGAAACGGGAACTGGCAATTTGCCTGGCTCAAATAATATTCGGGTGTTTAAAAGATAGAGCTATGAAACGTTATTTATTTTTATTTCTCATTTTGACTTTTTATATACAAGGGGCACGGATCGATCGAGTCGATACCGCGAATCGACAAAATGCACTCTCTGAAAATCCGCTTGTTAAAGTAGAATCACAGCAAGAGGAAAAAGTTCCGATGGTGATTCCTGGAGAGGAAACAGATCTCGGGCCTCAATATATTGTAAAACGGAAATTTATCCGAAAATGGGTACAAGGTTTTGTTGATTCATATTACACTTATACTTCAAATGTTTTTCAGGAAGAGGAACTAAGTCCCAATCAAGCGTATGACTCCTCTCTCATGGCGAGTACTGCACAAGTCGCATTCGCACCCGATGCATTCGAACTCAGTGATAAGCTCAAGATAAGTCCCACCATTGGATTTAGGCATCAGTGGTTTAATTATGGAATCGGGGATACCGATCCCCTTAATCGATTTGGAGGAAGTGGGGGACTTAATAGTCTTGATTTTGATGTACAGACTTTATATGCATCCAATCGCTGGATTTACGACAATTTATGGGTCGCAACAGTTCAGTTTGATTGGATAAGGTTGCTGGGACATGAAAAACCGACTTCTAATTACGCTGAATTTTATAAAGAATATGATACCTTTGCGTCGCTTGAACGTTATTTCCCAATAAACGATGTATCCTATTTTTCTATCGGGGTTGAAGAAAAATGGCGCATTACCGACGTCGATCCCGCTCTTCCTAAGCGTCAAATTAATGACCGAATCGATCAGTCAGTTTCGATAAATTATAATTATCAATTTTTCGAAAAATTATCGATCAATCCGTTTTATCGATTTCAGCATAGTCATTATATCGTAAATAAAGATCGCAATGATTTTACGCATACAACGGGGCTTGGGGTTTCTTATTTGATCACCGATTGGGCAAGTATTCGGCTGAGTGGCTCTTGGGAGCATCGAGAGTCAAATGATGTAGTAATTGAGGACTATAAAAAATTTGATCTCGGTACAGGTCTAAGTGCGAGTATTCGGTTTTAATTATTTTTTAACTGATTATATCGATTCAGACTCATTCTCCCAATGAGTTCCAAATTTCATTACACCCTCGTTCTTCCTGCTTATCAGGCTGAGAAAACATTGAAGGCGGTCTATGATGAAATTATTGCACTTCGACTCGTGCATCGGATCATTATTGTGGATGATACAAGTCGCGATCAAACATTTACACTCGCTCAATCCCTTCCGTTAGTAGAGGCCTATCGTCATCCAAAAAATCAAGGCTACGGGGGGAATCAAAAAACCTGTTTTCAAATCGCTCTGCAAAAGGAGACCGATTTTATTATTATGCTCCATCCGGATGGGCAACACCCCCCCTCCTTACTCCCGAGGATCATTCAAAAGCTTGAAGAGGGAGCTTCGGTGGTGCTTGCCTCACGAATGTTGGAGGGGAATCCTCTTCAAGAGGGGATGCCTTGGTTGAAATATTATGTCAATCGAGGCCTCACGAATTTTCAAAACTATTTTTTTCGTCGCAAGCTCACTGAATATCACACTGGATATCGCGCCTATTCGAGAGAGATTCTTGAAAAGATTAACTTCAGAGAGCTCTCGAACGGTTTTCTCTTTGATAATGAAATGCTCTGCAAAATTATTCTTCAAGGGATCCCGATTGCAGAAATTCCCTGCCCAACGATTTACCGGCCAGAGAACTCCTCGATCGATTTTATGAATTGTATTTATTATCTGCTAGGATGCCTACGAAATACTTTTCAATACGGTTTTAGAATGAGATTTCACTAAGAGTTTTACGAAATACGTGAAGATTAATCCCTAAAGCAGTTCTCGCGCCATTCACTCCCGTCCAAAACAACTTTGGATTTGAGAGGGTAAATCGAAGAGGGGGATTGAAATCCTAAAGCAGTTCTCACGCAACGCCGCGACGCCGCAACGTCAGAAAGGGAGAGGATCGTGAGCTCTTTCCTATCGGCGCCTCCTTTGTCGGCTGC
>CAMCYL010000107.1 GCA_945883905.1 Akkermansia muciniphila
AAACTCGATCGTTTTTTGAAATTCCTTTTTTCAAAGAAACGGGAGAGATTCTCGGGAGGCGGCAGCCGACAAAGGAGGCGCCGATAGGAAAGAGCTCACGATCCTCTCCCTCTCTGACGTTGCGGCGTCGCGGCGTTGCGTGAGAACTGCTTTAGGATTTCAATCCCCCTCTTCGATTTTCCCTCTCAAATCCAAAGTTGTTTTGGACGGTAGTGAAAAATAGTAAAATTATGAACTTGAAAGTCGTAATCGACAAAGCATGATGTGTTCCTTCAAAAAACGCATCCATAGCTCAATTGGATAGAGCATCGGTCTTCGGAACCGAGGGTTAGAGGTTCAAATCCTCTTGGGTGCAGGAGTAATGGTAATCAATGTGCAATCAAGAAACTCGTTGAGGCACAAAATTTGATTACAAAATTGATTGCAAAAAAACCAAGGTTTTACTCTAAAAAATGAACGACTTGCAAAAAGGAGTATTTTTTAAAATCAGAATCACGAGTAAAAATTTTTCTGACATGATGTTGCTTCAAACAAATGGCTATTCTGGCATCAAAGACCTCATTTCCCTTGAGCCCTAAGATCTGTTTAGAGATCTCTGGAAGATATTTCCACCAAATCACTTCTTCGTCCAAAATCCGAATATCATAAGAATCGATCAACTCCTCAACAACATCAACGGCCTTTTCTATTTTTAAAGGTGAGGAAAAAACTTTTGGGTGTGTCAGAAGCCTTAAGACCTCCCCAATATTAGTCGGTGTCGTACAAAGATCGTCATGGAGACTCTCCAATCCCTTTAAAACCTCTTGATGATGGGCACTCGATGAGACCATAATCCCAATCAAAACATTGGTATCAAGAGCGGTCATCCTCTAAAACCTCCATCCACTCCTTACGATTTGTCAGATCCACTTTCTCCAAACCAAGATTTAACGATCTAAATTTTTTGGGAGTTTGATTTTTCTTTTGAAGCCAATGATCTCGCCCAATCGCCGCCCAAGTACTGACAATTTCACTCATCGCTTTTCCCGTTTTATGGGCCTCATTCTTTGCATCTTCAAAAACCCGATCATCAAGAATAAGACTTGTCTTCATTTTTCCTCCATATTCTAATATTAAGAATATGGATTCATTTTGTCAAATAAGAATAACTTTATCAACTCTCTCACTCCCCCTTGGCTTGCCTCACCTGCTCCTTCTTCTCCTCACATTCACTCTCTAAACGACGGGTCTCTATCCCTAAATCCTGCAATAGAGCCTCCTCCTCCCCATCGTTACGATCGCTAATCGCCCCCGCAATTTTAGATCGAATTAAGATCTCCTGCTCCGCTATTTTAGCCCGATAGATCGACTCAATCTCCTGAATCTTTTTCTTCTGATCGGTCGATAATTTTTTGACCGGAGCCGATTGTCCTAATCGCTCCATTGCTAATTCATAAGATGATTTCATAACGTGACCTCCACCCAAATCTCATTTTCTCTGATTTCAACAGGATAAGAGGTGACTCCATGATTTTGAATCGAGAGACATTTCCCATCCGCCACTTGAAACTCCCACTGATGCCAAGGGCAAACAACAACCCCATTTTGAACAAACCCCTCATGAAGCGGAGCCCCCTTATGAGGACAAATATTATCGATGACGTGATAACCCGTCTCCAGATGAAAAATCCCAAAGGATTTCCCCTGCTGCTCAACGCATCGACTCTCCCCGAATTGAACTTTTTCACACTCGACTAATTTCATCCACGAACTCATCCACTCATTTAAGCCCTTATTTTGAATTGGGAAATACAAAATGAGGAAGATCGACACCATGCCACTAAAACAAAATAACTTAAATACATTGTCTCACGCAACGGCGCAACGTTAAAGCCCTAGTGCCCCGTCGTTCTGACCACGGCTCCTCCGAGCCTCATCCCTATTTTTAAAAAGTTCTCGAAAACGAGCTTTCGATCCCTTTTTAAAAACAGGGATCGATCGCTTACTCTCTGGAGGGGTCAGAACTTCCCCCTTCATACAAAAACAATCCGAGAATTTCCCGTAGAGAGGATTGTGAGCTTTTTCCGAGGAGAGGTGAAACCGATCCCCTAAAGAGAATCTTGATCGTTTTTTGAAAATCCTTTTTTCAGAGAAACGGGAGAGCTTCTCGTTAGGGGATAGCTGACGAAGGAGGCGCCGAAAGGAAAGAGATCACGATCCTCTCCCTCTCTGACGTTGCGCCGTGGCGGCGTTGCGTGAGAATATCCAGTGAATTTAATCCCCTCTTCAAATTCAGCTTCGAACAAATTGCCCGCCGATTTAGATTGATTAAAAGGGGGCATTTTTGAAACAATGAAAGGCTACGTATGAAGCAGCCCGATAGAAAAGAGATCGCCCCCCTCGAATTCGAGAAACCCATCATGGAACTCGAACGCAAAATCCATGACATGGAGTCTCACTCCAACGACCACGATCTAGAATTGGGAAAAGAAATTGAATCCCTACGCAAAAAACATGACTCCATGCGCCATGAAATTTACGACCACCTCACCCCTTGGCAACGAGTCCAAATCGTTCGCCACCCCAAACGTCCCTTTTTAATGGATTACCTCGATCGAATCGCCACCGACTTTGTCGAGATCGCCGGCGATCGACTTTTCAGTAACGATAAAGCGATGGTCACCGGATTTGCAACGATCGCGGGCGAACGCGTCGTCATCGTCGGACATCAAAAAGGGCGCGATACCAAAGAGAACATCCTCCGAAATTTTGGAATGGCTCACGCCGAAGGCTACCGAAAGGCCCTCCGAGCAATGAAACTCGCCGATAAATTCGGACTCCCCGTCCTCACGTTTATCGACACCCCCGGAGCCTATCCAGGAGTCGGTGCCGAAGAACGTCATATCGGTGAAGCGATCGCCGTCAATATCCGAGAGATGTTTCAACTCAAAGTCCCCGTTCTCGGACTCGTCATCGGAGAGGGAGGCAGCGGAGGCGCCCTCGGTATCGGAGTCGCCGATCGAATCTTAATCCTCGAAAACGCCTACTACTCCGTCATCTCCCCTGAAGGTTGCGCCGCCATTCTCTGGAAAGATCGCGCCCATGCCCCGAAAGCCGCCGCAGCCCTAAAAATGACCTCCGGAGATTTAAAACAACTCGAACTCGTCGATGAAGTGATCCTCGAACCGATGGGCGGAGCCCAATACGATTGGAGCCAAGCCGCCCTCGCCGTGAAAACCGCCATTCTCAAGAACCTCACCGAACTCAAGAAACTCCCCACCGAGAAACTCCTCAATCAACGCTACGCCCGCTACCGTAAATTCGGCGAATTCACCGAATAGAGCCTTTGCGCGCTTTGCTCCTTTGCGAGAAACACCTGTCCCGATGAAATGGGCGGGGGTGACCAACTTGTGCCGTTGGATTTAAATGGAGCGCCGAACGCCGGGCGGCATGGGCGAAGCGGTGCATTTTGACTTTCCTTCCTTCTCCTTCAAATCCCCCTCTTCGATTTCCCCTCTCAAATCCAGAGTCCTTTTGGACGGATATACGCCTCAACTTCTCAACGGATTCACCCACTTCAATCCCGGAAATCTCGCAAAGTCCACATCGGTACTATAAAGCGTGTACCCCCGCTCCATCGCTAAAGTCGCAAGATGCGCATCCGTCGTTAAGTTCCCCGCTGTTCCGAGGCGATCCAATACTTGGCTCAACCGCATAAAATGACCCTCTGCCGGCACCGGAATATGCACATGAGGCAAACCCAGCCACTCCTCAATTCGAGAACTGACCTCGATCGGAGTCATCGGTGCCTGAAGAATCCCCCGATGGGTCGAAATCCGAATAAACCCTAAAATCGTCACCCACGGAAGCCCCACTCCCTCCACCCCATTCAACGTCGCATCCCACCACTCCCTAGCCTTTTCATGATCCCTCGACTCCGAATTATGTGCGTGGATCAAAATATTAACATCCGGAATGATCACGATGAATCTCGATTCTTTTTCGAAAACTCCTCCGCCTCCAACTCATCCACCAATTGGTTCAATTTATCGAGATCGATCCCTCCCTTAAACCCAAACGCATGGGGACGTGTCTTGACTACCGCGCGCCCCCCCCCGATCTCCTCCCGCTCCAACCCACGACGCAGCGTCGAATTAACCAACTCCTTGAAGGTCAATCCTTTACGCCTTCCCTCCCGCTCCATAATCGCCGCCAAATCATCATCAATCGTCAGTGTCGTCCTCATGAACATAGTTTATCTCATTATTTTTTGATGTCAAAACATCAAATATTAAAACATCAAAATCAATCAACCCTCACATTCACCGTCACCCTCTCCCTCCCCTTCGAACTCGATAAATTCAAAGAACCGCTGGGAATGGGAATCTCTGAGGGAATCAACAATGGCAGCAAATCTGGTGGAGGTAAAACATCGTTATCACTTCTTACAGGATCCTGCGTCCCTTCAATAACGACCGATGACGGCGTAACGATAAAATAATTATAAGTCGTATCCCTCGAAAAGCGCGTAACATTGCTAACTGAGGTCGTAATTGTTGCATTAGGAATTGTTGGCAATTCTCTTCCATTAGGATCATAAAAAACGCTACCCCCATATAAAACAACGTGACGAGCCCCTTTATTACCCGTCTGTCCTACTGTAAAATCACCGTACGCACTTAGTACAAATCCTGTTAAATTTAATGTATATCCCCCAATTGGAGTCGAGCCCTCCGGTCTTATTATTTTATTGTAATAATAATACAAAGTCCCTTTTCCGCTTCCTCCACCAATATACGGCACATAAAGCTCTCTTGTATCTGAATTCCAATAAAAACGGGGTCTTTTAGAAACTGGAAGTTGAGATGATTCTGGGGGATGGATCGAAAGGTTTAAAAAGGCCTGCACTGAATCAACCTCAATCCATCCCGAGAAAACCTTCGAGATAAAAATCAAATAAATAAAAATCGAAATTGTTTTCATTTTACTCAAATAGTAGAGTAAACAAAAGTCGTCAAGCCCTCTTCAAAATAAAAAACCCCGATCTGTTTCCAGATCGGGGTTTTTAAAGTAAGCTTAGTTTCTAAACTAAATTAGAAGCTATAAACAACTTGAACTGATACTAAATGAGCAACAGCGTCGGTTGTTGTGGTAGGATTGTTAGATCCGTTACCTTGTGTATCATCACCGAAGTCAGCGCGATACTCAGCTTTGAGAAGCATGTTTTCCCAGATGTTAAACCCAGCAGTTGCTGTGTAAGCATAGAGGTCTGTGCTTGTCAATGTCGTGGTGTTACCGAATTTTGCACCGTCTGTATTGTGCAAGTATTCAGCACGTCCAGCCAAACTGAAAACCTTCGTGAATTGATACTTTGCATAAAGCGCAGCACCGAAGAAGTTTTCGTTTTGTCTTGTGTTAACAGTTGAAGCATTCGCTGAATAACCATCATTGAAGCCGAGGTCAGTATTGAAACCGAGCAAGAGCTTATCGTTAGCGAATTTAGGAGCCCAATTTCCCCACATATCCCACAAAACAGAGGCACCTTCACGGGCAACTGTTCCAGTGGTTGCAGTCACTTGATTACGTCCACCACGAGTGCTCGCGATGATCGTATTCTTGATGTTTGCATTTCCACCTTTGGACTTTACATTAACGCTACCGATCAAAGCAACATTGCTGTTACCATTACCGTTACGAACTGAAACACCATCCGCATGATTCCAATCGGAATTAGCAACTCCGAGCTCGAATCCGACTTGGTCGTTCAAGTTGTAGTTTGCTAAGATACCAGTGTGGCTCAACGGTTGGATGTTTTGCCAGAGCAAACCGTACGATGTGTTCAAGTTTGCAGGGCGTTCAACCACTTCATAACCAGCAGGGGTTCCAAATTTACCAACTTTGAAATCAATGCCGTTTCCTACTGGAGCACGGAATTGAACAAAAGCTTGGTGCATATAGATCGAGCTAAGTCCGTCGTTGTTTGTTCCACCACCGAAAGCAGCTGCATCTTCACCAACCATAAGGTCAGCGCGGAATCCAGCGGTCAATTCGTTTTTGTCTGAGAGGGGTTTTTCCAAAGCCAACTTGAAAGCGTTCAAATTGAAATCGCCTTGTTGTTGAGCTGCTACTGCACCGTCTGTATTTTGACGTTGAGCAATAGTGTTGTTACCACTGTTGAAGTTATATGTATAACCTGCATCAACGTAACCGCTGAGAACGATTCCCTTTTGGGATGTTTCAACGTAAATACCTTGATCTTCGATTACTTTCTTCAAGTCTTTATCCGACTTTGCTTCACCAGCAAACGCCAATGATGCAACGAGGGGAAGAGCGAAGATCGCTTTAAATGATTTAATCATGATTTCTCCTTTTGTTGTTTTTACTTTCTCCCGTCCCCATACCCCGAGTACGGGAGGAAGTGTTGGTTACCCCAGCACTCTGGATTAACTAACCTCGTCACTTTACTCCTTGAAACAAAGTCGTCAACTTTTTTTTTACCACCTTAGCCTCAAAACAAATACAATTTTAACCGCTGGGTAAACGGAGGGTCACAGAGGAAAATTCAATTCTCTATTTTTTTTGAAAGCAAAGATAACCGCCTTTTTCTCCGACTTAAAACAATCATAACCTCCGTTTTCCTCTGTTTACCCTGAGGTTAAAATAGTTTTTCTCTTCTCTTAAGTTGACGCTCATGGGCAGCTGACGGATCGGCGCTCCATTTTTTAATTTTTATTGCAAAATCTGGGTGTGCGCCGTTGAGGACGGCGTCCTAGCGGGTGAAAGTCCCGTCGGTTGAATTAGACGGTTCGCAACCGTAAGGGGTGTCTGGGAAGAGACCGTGAGGTCGAACCTACAAGCGAGACACTTAACTGAATCATCAGGCTATA
>CAMCYL010000108.1 GCA_945883905.1 Akkermansia muciniphila
GGGAAGAGCCCCCCTTGCCTTGGAGCTTTGTTGATCGTTCGTCGGTTATCACAACGGATAGCCTCCTCTCTCTCGCCTCGCTCCAAGGCAAGGGATTGCTCTTCAGTTTGTCCTCTATCCCCCGATCTGATCAGTAAAAGCGTAAGCGATAGATCCCTGTTTTTAAAAAGGGATCGAAAGCTCGTTTTCGAGAACTTTTTAAAAATAGGGAGGAGGCTCGAAAGAGCCGTGGTCAGAACGAGGGGGGGGGAGTAGGGATTTAACGTCGCGGCGTGGCGTCGTTGCGCGAGACAATGTATTTAAGGATTTTTTATTTTGGACGCTAATGAAGTAGGCACATTTTAAGATGTTATTTTGAGCGAAGGGTGACAGAATTGCGTGTGTGAAGGCCGCTTCGACTCGTCAACGGAGTAAAAGAAATTTTATAACCGATGTTTTACTCCCCTCCTTTTTCATTAAAAGAGTGGGAAAAAAACAGCGACCGATTTTTCCAAAGTTGTTGGGAGATCAGATTGCGATTACGTGGATCGGTCATGCCTCTTTTTTAATTCAAACGGCTCGCCATAATCTGATTATCGATCCGAATTGGAATAATTGGGTTTTTGTTATTAAGCGATTACGAGAGGCCGGAATGGCGATCGAGGATTTACCGAATATTGATTTGGTTCTCATCACCCATGCGCACTTCGATCATTTAAGTCGACGTTCCTTAAAAAAAATTGCAGCGAGACAGCCGATTGTTGTTCCTCAAGGGGTTCGAAATCTTGTTCATGATCTTGGATTTGAACGGATCCACGAAATGCAATGGTGGGAGAGCCTGATCTATCAAGATTTAAAGATTACGTTTACCCCTGCAAAACATTGGGGGGCTCGAGTTTTGACCGATCGATTTCGGGGGTACGGTGGATTTGCGATCGAATACAAGGGGCGAGTCATTTATCATTGTGGAGACTCCGCGATGTTTGATGGGTTTGAGGAGATTGGAAAAAAACTCAAACCGGAAATCGCTCTTTTACCGATTGGTTCTTATGATCCTCCCTCGGGTCGAGATCATCATATGAATCCTGAGCAGGCACTCGATGTTTTTAAAATCTTGGGAGGTGATACCTTTATTCCGATGCATTATGGTTCATATCGGATGAGTTATGAGCCCCTGCATGAACCGGAGCAACGACTTTTAAGGGCGGCAGCGGAATGTGGGTTGATGAGTAAGATTCGATTTTTAATCGAAGGTCAGCCCCAGATTTTTTGAGGTTGCCACGTTCCAAAGGAGCGGTTTAATCCTTCCTCTATGGGAAAACTCGATTCACTTAATTTAGATCAAGAGGTCGAAAGCAAAAAAGAGTACGAAAGAAAGCTTGAGGAGTTACAGCTTAATTTCTTACTTTACCAACGTGTTTTGATTGAAAAGCAGCGGAATGTGATTCTTGTTTTTGAAGGGCCGGATGCGGCAGGAAAGGGGGGGGTCATTAAGCGAGTCACTGAAAAGCTTGATCCTCGATTTGTGAAGGTTTACTCGATCGTCAAGCCGACCTCTGAAGAATATAAGCACCATTATATGTGGCGTTTTTGGAATAAACTTCCTCCTTTAGGGGAGCTCGCTATTTTTGATCGTTCTTGGTACGGGAGAGTATTAGTCGAGCGGATTGAGAAGTTTGCAACAAAAGAGGAGTGGAAACGTGCTTTTAAAGAGATTAACGACTTCGAGAAAACGCTGACGGATAGTGGGACGATGTTGATGAAGTTTTATGTTCACATCAGCAAAACAGAACAGCTTCGCCGATTTAAAAAACGAGAGGGAGATCCTTATAAGCGTTGGAAGATGACCGATGAGGATTGGCGTAATCGCGAGAAATGGAGTCAATATATTGAGGCTGCTGATGAGATGTTTGGTCTGACGGACGCAGAGTATGCGCGTTGGCATTTGATTGAGGGAGAGCATAAGTGGTATGCCCGCTTAAAAACGTTAAAGATCATCAATGAACGATTTGTAAAAGAGTTCGGAAAGCTTTAATTTCATGCAAATTAGTATCGTCATTCCTCTTTATCATGAAGAGGTTATTATCGATTTGATGGCGGAGCGCCTCATCAAAGTTTCGCAGCCCGACTGGGAGTGGATCTTTGTCGATGATGGAAGTCAGGATAGAACCGTTGAAAAATTAAAGCCGTGGCTAGATCGATTGGAGAAATGGCAGTTGATTCGTTTTTCTCGAAATTTTGGGCAACAAAATGCTTATCGAGCGGGGTTGGATGCGGCAAAGGGTCAAGCCGTCGTTTTTTTGGATGCCGACTTGCAAGATCCTCCTGAGAAAATTATCGATCTTATTCAGGCATGGCAAGGGGGGGCCAAGCTGGTTGTCGGCACTCGACTTTCTCGATCGGAAACAGGATTCAGAGGTTTTTTATTTCGCTCCTTTCACCAGATTTTTTATCGATTAACCGATGGAGTCATGCCTCAAAATAGCGGCACCTTTGGGTTGATGGATCGAGTGATCGTTGAAGAGCTTAAAAGAATGCCGGAGCGATCGGTTTTGTTTCAGGCATTGAGGGGGTGGGTGGGCTACAAAAGAGCAACCGTGGATTATCATCGATCCGAAAGAATTGGGGGAGAGATTAAGCAATCTTATGCGAAGCTTTTTACTCAGGCGTGGGATGGAATCACGAGTTTTAGTACCTTACCAATTCAGTGGATCTCAACCTTGGGTCTTTTAATCTCCTTATTTGGATTTTTGTACGCTGGATTTCTTTTAGGAATTAAGGCGTTTCAGTTTTTCGGAAAGCTTCAATCGCTCGATGTTCCAGGGTTTACAACCGTTTCAGTGGCGGTGCTTTGTTTGGGAGGGATTCAGTTGATTGCGATTGGAGTGATCGGTCAATATTTGGCGCGGGTTTATCATGAGGTCAAGCAGCGACCTTCCTACATTATTGAGAGCCATGAATCCCGAGGAATATGAGATTTTGGCCTGTGTTGAACGGGAGCATTGGTTTTATCGCGGGAAGCGAGAGATTACCTATCAATGGATCAAAGCTCTTTTTCCCTCTCCTCAAGGAAAGGTTTTCGTTGATTTGGGTTGTGGAACAGGATGTTTTGTTGAGCAGATGATTCAGAGGGGATATCCGATGATTGGAGTGGATGACCATCAGGAATCGATTGATCGTGCGCGACAATTGTTAGGGGAGAAAAATTTTCGAGAGGGAAGTGCAGAGCATTTTCCGTTTGAGGAGAATAAGGTGGATTTAATTACGATGCTCGATGTTTTGGAGCATCTGAAGGAGGATCAAGAGGCGTTGGTTCGGATGTATCAAGCCCTTAAGCCGGGGGGGATACTGTTTATTACCGTTCCCGCTTTTCAGTTTCTTTGGAGTGATTGGGATCGATCATTACATCATTTTCGACGTTACAGTGCCGGTTCATTGTTGCCGCAATTGAAGGCCGTTGGATTTGAGATTGTTTTTTCGAACTACATCAATGTTTTGGCCTTTCCTGTGGTCTATCTCGTGAGACGGTGGAGGGAATGTTTTGGGGAGGCGGGGAATGCTTTCGATCGACCGGAGAATCGGATTCCGTGGGGTCCCTTGAATCGTTTTTTAGAGTGGCAATTTGTGAGATTAGCGACTCAGCGGTGGATTCGGTTTCCGTTTGGGGTCTCGATATTAGTTGTTGCGAGGAAACTGAAAAGCTCCTGTGATTGAGTAAAATCACTACCGTCCAAAATAACTTTGGATTTGAGAGGTGAATTAGAGGAGGGGGATTGAAATTCTAAAACAGTTCTCACGCAACGCCGCGACGCCGCAACGTCAGGGAGGATCATGAGCTCTTTCCTATCGGCGCCTCCTTCGTCGGCTGCCGCCTCCCGAGAATCTCTCTCGTTTCTTTGAAAAAAAGATTTTCAAAAAACGATTGAGTTTCTCTGGAAGGGATCGGTTTCACCTCTCCTCGGAAAGAGCTCACGATCCTCTCAGTGGTAAATTCTCGGATTTTTTTGTATGAAATGGGGGGGAGTTCTGATCCCAAGAGAGTAAGCGATATATCCCTGTTTTTAAAAAGAGATCGAAAGCTCGTTTTCGAGAACTTTTTAAAAATAGGGAGGAGGCTCGCAAGAGCCGTGGTCAGAACGAGGGGGGGAGTAGGGATTTAACGTGGCGTCGTCGCGTCGTTGCGTGAGACAATGTATTTAAGGTTTTTTTGTTTTATTTTTATATTTGAAATCGGTAGTGGATTTTTTTCAAAGAATGTGTTTATCTGTGGGGCTTCGGATCAGGACAGATGTCTGAGTGGTTTAAAGAGCTCGCTTGGAAAGCGTGTGTACCTAAAAAGTACCGAGGGTTCGAATCCCTCTCTGTCCAGTATTTCGTCGCGGCAGCGACATTCCCTCACCGGATTCGAACGCCGTTCGATCACCCGTCCGAAAAGGACAAGCCTCCCCTTTCACGAAGTTACATTCGTCAAGACGAAGTCAATCCCTCTCTGTCCAGTATTTCGTCGCTGGGCTGTAACGACTAAAATTTAAAAAGTAATTGTTTACTTTTCTATTTAACTTATTCTTTATCTCATGTCTCGTTTCTTCAATGCGATGGGCCCTTGTAATCCCCAAGAGCATTACATGCTCTCGGCATTGGATCGTTGTAAAGCGATTATGCCTTTGATTGAACAAAGGTCTTATTTCATTATTCATGCGGCTCGTCAGTCAGGAAAGACGACGCTTTTAAAGTCCTTGGCTCAAGAGTTAAATCAAGGAGATCAATATCAAGCAATTTACTGTTCTTTAGAGCACCTTCGAATGGTGGATGATCCGAGAATCGGAATTCCTTCAATCGTTTATGCTCTTTATTATCAACTTAATAGTTATCTAAATTTAAAACTAAAAAAATCGAGTTCTTTAAAAGATGAAGATCCATTAATGGCTTTGATGGAGGCTTTACGAGAACTTTCCCAAACTTCTCCTAAACCGCTCATTCTTCTTTTTGATGAAGTTGATTGTCTTCGTAATGATCTTCTTCTAAGTTTTCTTTCTCAACTTCGCAATGGGTATGTCAATCGTTCGACGATCCCTTTTCCACATTCGGTTGCTCTCGTTGGCATGCGAAACATTCGTGATTATAAAGCAAATGTTCGATCTGAACGCGAAACGCTCGGCTCCTCAAGTCCTTTTAATATTATTTCAGAAGCGTTAACCCTTAAGAATTTCACTCTTGAAGAAGTTCGAGCTCTTTATCAGCAACATACCGATGCGACAAAACAAGTTTTTGAAGCAGGGGTCGTTGAACGAGTTCATGAAAGGTCTTGTGGTCAACCGTGGCTTGTGAATGCGATTGCTCGTGAAACCATTCAAAAAATTTTAGAGTTTGATCATACGAAGCCCGTTAAGCTTCCGATGGTCGATCAAGCGATTCAAAATATTATTCTTCGACGCGACACGCATATTGATAGTCTCTTAGAACGACTCAAAGAGCCTCGTGTGAGAAAAATTATTGAACCGGTCATTACCGGCGAAAAACGTCAATTTGATTCGATTGATGATGATTTCCGTTATGTGATCGATTTAGGTCTTTTAGTGGATGATGAAAAAGGGCTTCGTCCTTCGAATCCGATTTATGCGGAAGTGATTGTTCGAGCCTTAAGCTTACTGGCTCAAGAACGAATGAAGGATCTTCAGGTAGAGCTTCCGTTAAGTCGTTATCGAGAAGAGGGAAAAATCAACTTCAGTCGAGTGTTAGCCGATTTTCAAGTTTTTTGGCGAGAAAATGGAGAGATGATTCATGAAGGGTCGAGTTATACCGAAGCGGTTCCGCATTTAGTGTTGCAAGCGTATTTACAGCGACTCGTCAATGGAGGCGGAAAAATCAATCGAGAATATGCTGCGGGTCGAAATCGACTCGACCTTCTGATTGAAATTGAGTCTGAACGCTATCCGATTGAAGTGAAACTTGATCGAGGACCGAAGACGTACGGCGAAGCCAGAGGTCAATTATCAAAGTATCTAGATCAAGTAGGAGAACAAGAAGGTTGGGTCGTGATCTTTGATCGTAAAAGCGACAAGTTATGGAACGAAAAGATCTATTGGAAGGAAGAGACCGTTGACGGAAAGAAATTGAATTTTGTGGGGTGTTAGGATGATAGAGAAAAGTTTCAAAATTTTATGGCTGTTTTTTTTAAATTTATTTTTTACACAATCACAGACCCCTTATGATGGAGCTGTTTTATCTTTAAATCCGACCGCGTATTATAAATTTGATGAAACTTCAGGAACCACCGTGATTGATTCATCGGGGAATGGAAACAATGGATTATATAATGGAGGTTATACCCTTCAAAGCCAAGGGATTGTGTATCAGGTTATTTTAAATAATTCGATTACTGCTGGACAAATCTAGGAGTACGAGGAAGTTCTACGATTACCGTTAATATTGGAAAAGATCATACCCTGAATAGATTTGGTGATGCTAGTTTCTCTTATTTTTCAAGTAAGGTTTTAACTTCTAGAGCATTTTAAATAAAACTGTAGCCATTTTAGATGATATCTGGCAGAGTGTATTTCCATGAGAAAAACACTATCGTTGGATTTGCGTCAGCGGATTTTGGATTCTTATGATGAGGGTTCGTGGACCCGGGAGGAGATTGGGCGTCGT
>CAMCYL010000109.1 GCA_945883905.1 Akkermansia muciniphila
AGACAACTCTCTTTTCCCCCTATCAAAAACTGTATTCTCCTCCGTTGCCCTCCGTTTACCTCGTGGTGAATCCTGTTTTTGCTTAGGTTGACGCCTATGGTCAGCTGACGGATTGCCTTTTTGGATTTTCGCTTTGCGATGGGAGTGCGCGAGACAATGTATTTAAGATTTTTTTATTTTGTACACTAGTGATTTTAGCCCTCTATTATCACTTGTCAGATGTTTTTCAGAATTTAAGTTACTGCTCGTGATTTTATTTCATCGCATTCGTTATTTGTTCCTTGGGTGGAAACGATTTACACATTTTATTCAAACCGCTCTTTTTGTTTTGCTTGGGGCGCTTTTTGGAGGGATGACGATTTATGGAGTCATGAATCAAGCGTGGGATGAAGGGCGTTGGGCGATCGGGGTATTTTACGCGATTTCTCTCCTGCAGCTTTTTTATTTGAATAAAAAAGATCTAGGGATCGCTCGAATCGCGAGTTTTATGGCTTTGATTTGGACGACTTTGATCTGGATGGAGACATTACTTCCAGGAATGATTCATGGGTCACTGGGCTTGATATTTATTCGAAAATTAGGGTATGAATATCTTTGTTTAACGGCCTTTTCCGTGATCTCACTTTTTGGGTTAGGCTATCCGTTTGCGTGGCTGGGGAAAAGTCGTATTGGAGTCATGATTGGATTGGGGCTCAGCGTGTCATTGATTGGATTTTTGTTGCTCAGCGGATTTGTCGAATTTGAGCGTGTACTTGATTATTCTTATTCAATTCATTTATCCTGTATCTCACTATTTCTGGTTATTTTTGGGGCGGTTATTTTAGTCAGAGGAATTCAAGAGTGTATCGAGAAGGGGATGGGATATTGGCCTCAGATTCCTTATGCGGCGGCCTCGATCATGTTTTTATTCACGATGGTATTATGGTCTGCATTTCATATTCATGAGCAGCAAATTTGGTCGCGTGAGCTTCAATCGTACACGATTAAAATAGGAGATCGACTTGAACATAAGCTCAATTCTCTTCGCTTAGATTTAGAACGTTTAAATCGAATTTATGCGGATCGAAAATCGATTCGACAGCGAGAATGGAGTGAAGCAGTGGGGGTGTTTTTAGAGGATGAAAAGGCGGTCTTGGGGGTGGATCGTTTCCCTCAAGGGAATTCAGAGTGGAAAGTCGTTGCCCCGAATCGGGAGAGTTTATGGCAAAAGATTCCTCATTCGATTATTCAAGAGCCTCTTTCTCAATCAAGGGGGAATGATTCTCTTTGGATCTCCTCGGTTTTTCCTTTATCGGATCAGAAAAAGGGGATTGCCCTCTTTTCGCGGGCAAATTTTTTCGGCGAAAAAAATAATGGGATATGGATGGGGATTGATTTCGAAAGTTTATTTAAAGAGTTATTTTATGGAGAAAATCCCGATATTGATTTCCAAGTAAGAACAGGAGAGGAGATTCTTTGTGATTTTGAGGTCAAGAGAGCTCCCCTTTTGAAGAATTATTTAACGACGGAGATTTTTTTTCATGGAACCCGTTTCGGGATTGAGGCGACTCCGAAGGCCGCTTTTTTTCAAAAGAGAGATCGTTATTTGTCGATCTGTTTTTTTGTTGCAGGACTTATATTTTCTATTCTTTTCGGGACCCTGATTGGACTTTATATTCATCTTCACCATGATTCATTAGAGCTTCGAGAGATCAATGAGCGATTAGGAATGGAGATTGAGGATAGAAGGAAAGTGGAGAGGGAGGGAGAGCAAAAGAATCGCGATTTGGAGACCTTGATTTATGTGGTTTCACATGATTTAAGAGAGCCGTTGAGGGGGATTGAAAGTTTTTCGAGGCTTATTTATGAACGCTATTTGGATCGTTTGGATGAGAAGGGACAGGATTTTTTGCGGCGAATTGTTTTCTCCTCGATGCGTTTAGATCGACTCCTCGATGATATTGCGATGCTTTCTCGTGTTCAACGCGCAGAGGTTCCGGATTCGCCTGTGAACGGAAGAGAGTTGGTGATGGAGGCGCTCAGTCGTTTAGAGACCATTTCGAAAGCAAAAAATGCGAATATCACGGTAGATCGAGATTTACCTTTTTTATGGGTGAATCGAACGTGGGGAACTCAGGCGATTTTTAATTTGATTGGAAATGCGTTAAAGTTTACGAATCCGAATCAAGAGCCTGAGATTTTGGTGAAGGCCTATCGGAGTGAGAATGGGGAGCAGGAGGGAGTTCAGGTTCTTGATCGTGGGCCGGGAGTGCGGCCTGAGCATGTGGGGCGAATTTTTAAGCTTTTTCAACGGGCCGTGGGACGTGAGGTCGAGGGAACGGGGGCGGGGTTAGCGATTGTGAAGCAGATCGCGGAAAGACATGGTGGGGCTGTTTTTTATGAAGATCGAGAGGGGGGGGGTGGTTGTTTTACACTGACCTTTGCAAAGCGAGAGCGAGCGTTGATTGTCGAGGAGGAGCGGTTGTGAGGGAGATTAAAATTTTGATGATTGATGATCATGAGGATGATTTGATCCTTTTTCGGGAGATGTTGGAGGATGCAGGATTTATCGGTGAAGTGATTGGGTTTGGAGGGGTGGGTGGAGCAAGGATCTATCTAGAGAAAATGCGTGCGGAGGGAAAGCTCGAGGAGGTCGGGATCATTTTCTTGGATCTCAATATGCCGATCGTGAACGGGTTTGAGTATTTAGAAGAGTTGAGAGGGGATGGGGATTTCAGAAAAATCCCAGTGATCATGATTTCTGGGAGTCGAAGAGAGATCGAAAAAGAAATGGCTTTAGAGAAGGGAGCGATCGCTTATTTCGTCAAACCCATCGGATTTGAGGCCATCGTCTCCGCAGTCCAAGGCTTGCCAATGAAATGGTCGTTATCTTAAGGAAATCCATTCCGAAGCGGATTGGGATTTTTGGTGGGGGCGTTTTGATTTTGAATCGAGTTACGGATGGAGATCTGTTCTTGAATGTTGGAAAGTCGAATCGCCATCGAATCGACGACCGGTTTGAGGGAATCGATTTGTTGTTGGAGTTTTCGGGTCTCTAAGGCGGTGGGAATCATTTGAGCTTGAACCTCTTTGGTCTCTTTGATTTCCGATTCGTTTTGCGTGATGCTTTTTAGAAATGCGGATTGTTGATCCTTCAGAAGATTGATGGCCTCTTGCTGGGAGAAAATCAATTGATCCTTTTCTTTCTTTTCCGTTTGATAACGTTGGTCGATCTCGGACACTTTTTTCTCAAGGATTTCGTTTTCTTGAGAGAGCTTTTGGAGCGCGGCATTGCGTTGTTCCGACTGCTGTTGAAGAACATTGAGATTTTCGGAGAGATTTTTTCGCGCATTTTCAAGATCGGAACGAACGGAGGTAAATTCTTGTTGTTGCGTATAATAGTTTGTTCCGATGTATCCGATCAATCCGAGTACCACGAGAATGAGTGGTATCTTGAGTGAGGGCTGGGGATTGTTTGCCATAAAAGGGTGTAAATTGAAGAGAGGAGATAGGGGTGTCAACTGAATAAGGAGTTTTCACTTTTTTTAGGTAAAAAATATTAGGTTTAAAAATCTTGCCCTAAGAGCTTAAGATTTTTAAAAATAGGGGATCATGCGTTTGAATCCATCAGAGAATATGAGTGAAAGAGTTGCGACCCCTTTTTTAGGAACGGTTCAGTCGCACGATTCGTTGAATCAATTTGCCAAAGCGGCGATTGAAAAAGCGCAGCAGTATTTATTAGGGTTACAGAATCCCCATGGCTATTGGATTGGGGAGTTGATTGTCGATGTGACTTTAACTTCTGATTCGATTATTTTAATGCATTGGCTCGGGAAGGTGGATGAGGTCAAGCAGGCGAAATGTGCGAAGCATATTTTGAGTCATCAACTTCCTGGCGGGGGGTGGAGCATTTATGTCGGGGGACCGAATGAGTTGAATGCGACGGTTAAAGCGTATTGGGCCTTAAAGCTTGCGGGAATCTCTCCTGAGCAACCGATGATGAGAAAGGCTCATGCGACCATCTTGCGATTAGGAGGTATTCCGAAATGTAATACCTACATGAAGTTAACCTTGGCGTTGTTAGGTCAGTATGAGTGGGATTATCTTCCGGCCATTCCGCCGGAGGTGGTCTTACTGCCGAATTGGCTCTATTTTAATATTTATCATATGTCGTCGTGGAGTCGTGGAATGTTGATTCCGTTGGCGATCGTGAATCACTATCGTCCAACGCGATTTCTCCCTGAGGAAAAGCAGCTTCATGAACTTTTCCCTTATGGGCTTGAGCATAAGCAACTCAAGCTGGCGTGGGATCAACGACTATTTAGTTGGAGAAATTTCTTTCTCGCGTGGAATGGATTTTTGACCTTTGTAAATAAGTTGGCGTGGCGTCCGTTTCGCGCGCGAGCGATGAAAAAGTGTGAAGAGTGGATGTTGGCTCGGATGGGAGAGGGAAGTGATGGGCTTGCGGCGATTTTCCCTGCGATGATGTATTCGATTGTTGCGATGAGAGCGATGGGTTATTCCGATGATCATCCCTCGTTTAAAAAGGCCTTAAAAGAGTTTTATGATCTTGAGGTCGATGATGTCGCCAATGATGATTTTCGGATTCAACCCTGCTTCTCTCCGGTTTGGGACACGGCGATCACGGGGGTTTCGTTGATTGAGTCGGGGCTTGCTCCTGATCATCCCCAAATTCAAAAGGCTGCGGAGTGGTTGTTGACGAAGGAAGTGACGCAAATTCGAGGGGATTGGGTGGTTCAGAATCCGCATTCGGTGGCCTCGGGATGGGCCTTTGAATTTAATAACGTCTATTATCCGGATGTCGATGACACCTTAAAAGTGCTGCTTTTTTTACGTTTGGCGAGAACTCAAGAAGAGGGAAGGAAGTCGGAGGCGATCTCACGGGCTTTGGAATGGGTTAAAAGTTTTCAATGTGAAAATGGAGGATGGGCTGCTTTTGATAAAGATGTCTATCGGAAATGGTTGGAGCATGTTCCCTTTGCAGATCACAATGCGATCTTAGATCCTCCGTGTAGCGATATTAGTGCGCGGGCCTTAGAACTTTTTGGAAAGGTGGGGGTCTCTCGTCGTGAGGCTTTTATTCAACGTTGTATCGCTTATTTAAAAGAGACACAGGAATCGGACGGTTCTTGGTATGGACGTTGGGGAGTGAATTATATTTACGGGACTTGGCAATCACTTCGAGGTCTTCAATCGATCGGCGAAGATATGAATCAGGATTGGATTTTACGAGGTCGGGATTGGTTGGAGTCCTGTCAAAATGACGATGGAGGGTGGGGGGAATCTTGTGCTTCCTATGATCATCCGGAGTTAAAAGGGCAAGGGCCGAGTACGGCCTCTCAAACAGGATGGGCGATGATGGGTTTGATTGCTTGTGGGGATTTGGATCGAATTAGTATTAAGCGTGGAATTGATTATATCTGTAAGCTCCAAAATAGCGATGGCTCTTGGAGTGAGGAGTTTATTACGGGGACCGGATTTCCTTGTGTCTTTTATCTGAAATATGACATGTATCGTTTAAATTGGCCGCTTTTGGCCTTAGCGGACTATCGTAAAGCGTTGGCAAAACGAGAATGAGTCTTACGGCATTTTTGTTTCCTGTGAAGCAGGAGGCCTCGGGATTGATTGCGCAGCTTGAGGGAGTGAAAAAAATAAACTCCGAGGGGATGCTTTCATGGAGAGGAACCTTGCGGGGTCACGAGGTGGTGGTGGCTTTGTTGGGGATTGGAGCGGATTCTGTTAAACGGAATCTTCCGTTGATTCTTCAATCTTATACTTTCGATTTTATTTGGGTCTCTGGCTTTGGGGGGGGGTTAGATCTCTCTCTTAAAAAAGGGGAGGTGGTTTGGGTTGAAAATTTTTCGAGTGAAAATCTGGAGTGGTCCCCTCGAGAGAAAAGGGTGAAGGGGATCACCGTCGATCATGTGGTCACGAGTTCGACTCAAAAATTAGCGCTTTCAAAGGGATATCAAGCCCAGGTGGTCGATATGGAGTCGGAGGTCGCTCATCGTATTTTTTTAGAAAAGGGGATCTCTCATGCGACGCTTCGTGGAATTTCAGATCCGTGGAGTGAATCTCTTCCTGCGGGGGCATTGAATGCGAGTTTTGATCCGGAGAAGAATAGACCGACTCCGATTCGACTTTTGATTTATCTAGCGATTCATCCCGAGGATTTCCTCGCTTTTTTTCGTTTTGTGATCGGACTCAGTGGCGTTCAGAAAAATCTTACGAAACGATTGATCGAGTTGGAGATGAAACGGAGAGAAATTAACCCAGATTCTGTAATAGGAATTCTAAGGAAGGCACGGAAGCAGGAATAGGAATGGGAGTGTTAACCGCCAAGGTCGCGGAGTCACGCAATGGATCAAGAGATATAAAACAGAATCGATTGAGTTTGGACTCAATCCTGAATCATCTA
>CAMCYL010000110.1 GCA_945883905.1 Akkermansia muciniphila
AGCCTAGGAGAAAAAAGGGCAGGGGACGATCGGCTATTCGGCTGATGGGCTGATCGGTTTTGTGAACGTTCGACTGACTCATTCAGGGGATAACAGGAAAAGAACGCCATGGGCTTAAGGGTGATATTGGAATGAGATGATGGCGAGCTTAAAATCCAATTCAGGGATGACATGCAAACGGGTTTGGTGTATGCTAAGGGTTAGTATGAGTACCGTTGTTGAAATTGAAGATGCCATCAAACAGCTCCCTTCTCCACAGTTAAGTGAGTTGCGTCAGTGGTTTGACGAGTTCGTTGCAGATCAGTGGGACGATCAAATACGAGCCGATGCCCAAGCGGGAAAACTAGATTTTCTTCTCCAACAAGCTGATGAAGCTCATAAAGCGGGAAAAGTGCGTCCCTTTAGTCCATGACCTCCGTTTGCACGGATGAGTTTTGGAAGCTTTATCACCAACTTCCCCAAGACGGACAAAAACTTGCCGTTAAAAATTACCGTCTCTGGAGTGAAAACGCTCAACACCCCTCCTTACGTTTCAAATCCATTCGTGGAGATCTTTGGTCGGTGAGAATAGGACTGCATTACAGAGCCTTAGGTAAACGCCAAAATGAGACTGTAACTTGGGTCTGGATTGGTTCCCATGCCGAATATGACCAGCTTCTACGAGGTCGTTAACTCGCCACTCTCCCTCGGATGAAATTTCCGATGTGAGCCTCTTTATGAGATCATATTAGCTTGGGAAAAGAAAGGGCAGGGGCTGATCGGCTATTCGGCTGATGGGCTGATGGGTTTTAAATTCGTGCCCATTCGTGTTTCATTACGGAACCCCTACTCACCCTTTGCAAATCTTCGATTTGGTTGCGCCACCATTGACCCCTGCGCCAAACGTTCGAGACCCTGTTTTACAGCAATTGCTTCGCAATCGGTTTTCCTAGTTGGTTGAATCCCTGTTACCCCTATTCAAACCTTTCAGATTCCATGGGTTTTATTTCGTTTTACGAAGGTTTTGCCTCGGCTCTCTCCGTCAGCTGACGGATTGCCAGTTCATATTTGTGCTTTTGCACAGGGAGTGTGGTCAGAAATGCATTTAAACTATTGGGCTATGGCGAGAAAAATTATCTTGGACAGCGACTCTAAGTGCATTAGATTTGGACTATGAGCTTATCCGAAATCATTGAAGAGCTTCCAAAGCTTTCTATGAAAGACCGTTCTCTTGTTTGGGAGAAACTGGAAGAAATTACCGAAGCAGATGTTCCCGCCTCTTTTCAGCAGGGAATGAAGGATCTTGCCCAAGGTCGTCACGTAGACATGGAAAAAGCTCTTTTTGAGAGTCCCCCTCA
The DNA here is from genome assembly GCA_945883905.1 of Akkermansia muciniphila. Taxonomy (GTDB): domain Bacteria; phylum Verrucomicrobiota; class Verrucomicrobiia; order Methylacidiphilales; family CAMAQI01; genus CAMAQI01. The sequence continues at coordinate 1,338 of CAMCYL010000110.1, forward strand.
AGGCTTGTGAAATACCGGTATCGGGCTTCCGAGCAATTCTGGAAGAGTTTTTACAAGCTGCCTTCTATTCAAAAAGAATCCACACGGCAGGCGTGGGAAATTTTAAAAGAAAACCCTTTTGATAGCCGACTGCGAACCCATAAAATTCATAGCCTGTCTTCACTGCATAAAAAGACGATTTACTCCGTAGTGATTGAAGGCGATCTACGTGCAGTCTTTTATCTTGAGGGAAATACGGTCTTTACCGTTGATATTGGTTCGCATGACGTTTATCGGACATGATTTATAGTTAATCATTTAGATTATTCCTCTCCCTTGGATGAAATTTCCGATGAGCCTCTTTCAGATCATATTAGCTTGGGAAAAGAAAGGGCAGGGGCTAATGGACTGATGGGCTGATCGGTTTTGTGAACGTTCGGCTGGCTCATTCAGGGGATAACAGGGAAAGAACGCCATGATTTGCTCTAAAGTCGGTTTGGAGGGGTAAAAAGGCGAGGCTAAAATTCAATTCAGGGATGACATCTCACAAAACTTGGTATACGCTTTCACTGTGAGCTATTTAGACCGAATCACTTTGAACCCTTCTCAATGCGGAGGACGTCCCTGCCTTCGTGGTATGCGTATTCGTGTATCCGATGTTTTGGATCTACTTGCCTCAGGCATAACTCAAAGCGAAATTCTTGAGGATTATCCTGACCTCAACGAGGACGATATTAAAGCGTGTCTCCAGTACGCCTCTGCACAGGCTAATCATTCTATCTTGCAGCCTGCGTGAAGCTTTTAATTGACGCACAGTTACCTCCTGCTCTTGCACGTGCTCTCAAAGAAATTGGAGAAGACGCCTATCCAGTCCGTGAACTTGGACTAAGGGATGCCGATGATACTACGATTTGGGATTATGCCATAGAGAACAAGATGGTTCTTATTACTAAAGATGAAGACTTTTCGGAGAGGTTTCTCGTCAGCAAAAATGCACCTGAAATTGTTTGGCTTCGAATCGGAAACACCTCAAATCGAACACTTATTGAATGGTTTGTTCCATTGTGGCCTGAAGTTTTAAGAAGATTAAATGCGTCTGAAAGACTAATAGAGGTTCGAGAAAAATATCATCACTTCTAACCCCTTCATCTCAACCCTCTCCCTCGGATGAAATTTCCTGTGAGCCTCCTTATGAGATCATATTAGCTTGGGAAAAGAAAGGGCAGGGGCTAATGGACTGATGGGCTGATCGGTTTTGTGAACGTTCGACTGACTCATTCAGGGGATAACAGGAAAAGAACGCCATGATTTGCTCTAAAGTGGGTTTGGAGGGGTAAAAAGGCGAGGCTAAAATTCCATTTGTGTTTTATTGACCTCATCTTATCTTTATCTTATAAATAGCCTACGTCATGAATAAAACTAAACATGCTGCTACGATTGGAGAAAAAGCTGCTGCCAAGGCTCGTAAAAGCTGTAACAAGCTCAATGACTCCCAGCGTGAGGCTCTTTTAGACTCCGCAATGCAGATTATTTATGGTGGCGGATATGGCAAAGTTAAAACAGTCCGCCATTGATACCTGTTTCCTGATTGATTTAGCCGACAAAAACCCAGTCGCTTTGTCTTCACTCCGAGATCTTCATCACCATAAATACGTTGTTTTTGCTCCTCCAACGGTTTTGCAGGAACTCGCTCACATTGCCACTCAAAGCAAAGAGCATGATCCCAAAGTCAAAGCATTGGCTCTATCCGCCCTTCAGTCATTGAGAGCTTGGAAGATTGATCCCTACAATTTGATCCCAGCGGGGCATGGATTAGTTGAAATCAACGGTGATGCCTTAAGACGTAAGGGTTTTATTCCAGAAGAGGAACGCCACGATTCTTTTATCTTGATTGAAACAAGTCTTCTGAAAGGTTCACTCCTCATCACGACCAATCGAGATTTACTCCAAATCAATGAATCCACGGAAACCCTAGCCCGTTACATTCAATTCATGGAAGAACAGGATTTGATGCCCGTTGTCGTGATTCACCCAAAAGAAGTTTTAAAACGACTTTCTCGAATCAGCCCTAAAGCCTGATCAACTCCTCATCTCCGTCCTCTCCCTCGGATGGAATTTCCGATGAGCCTCTTTCAGATCATTGATCGAAAGCTGTAAATAACGCTCCGTCGTCGCCAGTGATTTATGACCGAGCAAAGATTGAAGATGACGAAGGTTCGCATTCTTTTTGAGGAGATGAACCGAGACACTGTGCCTCCAGATATGGCAGGTGATATTCTTTTTGACTCCCGCTCGCTTGGCGTGCTTCTTCACGATGTCCCCCGTGAAATGCTGATCGATGGGTTTGCCCCTGTACGAAACAAAGTGTCCAACGACAATTATTCTTGCGTTACGCAAATCTAATGGTCGTTGGACACTTCAGGAGTCTTCGGAACCACTTTCTTCACACTGCTTTGCTGCACGGCATCATTGCCGCTCGCATCGGCGTTGTTGCGGATTCCTGTTGTCACGCTCTGAGGATAGCCTCCGCTCCTGAATGATCAACGGTGATTTTAAAGAGAAAAATTTCGAAAAATAAATTATTTTTTATAAAAATAACGTTGAACGTTTGACTTCTATGAAAAAATGTCTGCGAGTCTATAAGGTTTCATTCGCTATTCCATTATTTTGATTTTTGTCCCCCCGCTTGAAAGGGGACGAAAATAAAAATTCCTTGTCGCTGACAAGCGACCACTTTAATAGGGTTGCTCTGCCGTTCGTGTGCCAGCGACTTTGCTGGCGCTCGAATGGCTGGGGTCTTTGCGTCTTTTGGTTGGTCCCGTGACCAGACTTCTATTCGCGGCGAAAGATTTCCTTTCCACGCATGCTTTAATTCGGTCCCCGGCCCTCCATACTGACCCAAGAAGCGCTTCGTTCTTTTTAGGAACTACAACCTTCAGTCCAACGACGGAGCGACCGGGGAAATTGGTTTTTCTTCAAAATAGTCCTTCTTCTCTTTTAGCACCCTCCAAATAATTTGGCAAATTCTTCGTGCCACGGCGACAATCGCCACGTTCGAATTTTTGCATCGAGATTTTTGATGCTTATAAATCGATCCAAAATACCCAGAGCTACTAATCGCTACCCAAGAGGCCTCAATCACTGCACTCTTGAGCCACTTGTTCCCGTGATCTACAAGTCCTCCTTGATAGGTTTTACCTCCCGAACTATGTGTTCTGGGAACCACTCCCACATAACTACAGTAATCCTTACTGCTCTTAAACCTTGCGATTCCATCGGTTTCTAAGGCAATTGAACTCCCTAAAATTCTCCCCACTCCAGGGATTGTTTGAAGTAAAATCACTTCATCCATTCGTAATATATCTTCACGCATCTTCTTTTCTAAAAGATTGATCTCTCCCTGAAGCCAATCGTGTAAATCAAGACAGGATCTTAAAATGGTATGCGATGGTTCCTCTAACTTTAATCCTCTTAAAAAACTTATCCCCTTTTTCCCAAAAAGATCTGAAAGTTGTGGGATCTTTAAATCCTTTTGCCGATCAATCACTCCGTGGATTCGATTACGAACCTGAGTTCTTGTTTTTACCCATACCGAACGTTGCCTTAAAATCCGCTTTCTTTCCCTTCTCATCCATCGTTACCAAAACACTAAATTTCTTGTGATGATCTATTCCGGTTGAATACATTCTATCCTCCATCTTTTAAGGTTTACTTTACCTTATCAGACTTCAGACTTTTTTCATTCAAACTGACCCCAGTGCACAATGTTTTTGTGTATTCCTTTGCGTTACTCTGCGCCCTCTGCGGTTAATTTCTTTTTCCCGTAATTATTAAGCAGATGGAACTTTTGATGATCCTCCTTGTGTGATCTCTCATTAGCCTAGGAGAAAAAAGGGCAGGGGACGATCGGCTATTCGGCTGATGGGCTGATCGGTTTTGAATTCGTGCCCATTCGTGGTCAGAAATGCATTTAAACTATTTTGCTCTCCAGCGATCGATCTATTTATATCCTTTTCATCCCCATAAATCTTTCCACGCGCATTCCCTTGGTTAATAGTTAATTTTCACACTCAAGCAGGCTTAATAATGGTCCGCTTTTCCGCAAAAGAGACGAGTTTACCCTTATGTTTTTTCTGCTCTTTACGTAGAAATGCCCCAAGAGCGGAAACATCATGACCAAATCGAGCTGACAACTTGGCTCTTGCTTTATGGATATCTTCAATAATCGGATCCTTCATATCAACTCCCTATTAGTTCGATTGGAGTGCAGATGACGGGGCAATCCAATCCGTTATTTGAAAATAGCTTCTGAAGTTTGCCAAAGATTTCAGCATTGGCGATATGGCGGCAATTCCACGTCATTAAATAGTCCACTGCATGAACAGCCGCTATTGCTATATGATAGGCGTCCGGTTCCGCCTTTATTGGAACTATCTTTTTATGCAAAATCTCCCGAGCAATATGATCCACATCCTCAGTTACATTCAAAATCGGAATATCCCGAATAACATCCCATCGCACTTGTGCAGCCAGCGGGTCACCGAGTTTAATTTCCTGAAAAACAAGCTCCGAAGTATAAAGTGAAAAGTGCGCTTTTCGTTTCAGCCACCAATCCCGAGTCACTTGTTGATGTCCCGCACGGACAATATCCCTGCTCGGCCAAGCAGTCAAATAGCTTGGTATGGTTGTTTCAATGTAAACCTTAGGCTTCATTCAACTCAAACCTACCCACACCCGTCGATTGAATCAACGTTCATTTTTTGCCAAATTCGGACCTCTTCACTTGTTCAATGATAATGATTCGGCATCAACGTCCATGCGTGAACCTTCCACCCCGCCTTCTCACACACCTTGCCCAACCACCGCTTAAAATAATCGTAGTCCTTCTCATCCCTAAATATCTCCCCACGCGCATTCCCTCGATTCATCACGTGATACATCGCCCCTACATATTCAACACGCAAACTCCTTGG
>CAMCYL010000111.1 GCA_945883905.1 Akkermansia muciniphila
AGACAACTCTCTTTTCCCCCTATCAAAAACTGTATTCTCCTCCGTTGCCCTCCGTTTACCTCGTGGTGAATCCTGTTTTTGCTTAGGTTGACGCCTATGGTCAGCTGACGGATTGCCTTTTTGGATTTTCGCTTTGCGATGGGAGTGCGTGAGACAATGTATTTAAGGATTTTGCCGATTCGAGAATTTGATTTTTGAGGGGCATGAGAGCTTGACCGTATTGATTTAGAGATTAAAAATAGGGGATCTCGAAAGGAAACTGATTATTTATGGCACTCAAAAAAATCGAAGCAATTATCAAACCGTTTAAACTAGAAGAGGTCAAAGAGGCCTTAACCGAGCTCGGAATCCAAGGGCTTACGGTGATTGAGGTTAAGGGGTTTGGACGACAAAAAGGACATACAGAGATCTATCGCGGAAGTGAATACACGGTCGATTTTTTGCCGAAGGTCAAAGTCGAAGTGGTTGTGACCGAAGATATTTTAGAAAAGGCGGTTCACGCGGTTGTTACCGCTGCTAAAACTGGTAAAATTGGGGATGGGAAGATTTTTATTTCGACGATCGACGACATCGTTCGGATCCGTACAGAAGAACGGGGCGATAACGCTGTTTAATCGTTTAGAGAATTTCGAGGACCACGGCAGTTGTATTATCGCGTCCTGAGTTTTTAAGGGATTCTTCGATGAGACGGTTCGCGGGGGCGATCGCCTGTTGTTCAAGATTGGGCTCACGGATTAATTCAAGAAGATGTTTGTCCCATAAACCATCAGTGAGCCCATCGCTACAAATCAGAAAAATATCACCGGATTCATGACCGATCGCTCCCACCTGCGGATCGACAAATTGATGTCCCGCCCCGAGGGCTTTTTGGAGGGCATTTTTTCGGGGATGATTTCTTGCCTCTCTCTCAGTGATTTTTCCAGTGCGTAAAAGCCATCCGACATGGGAGTCATCGTGGGTAACTTGTTTAATCCCTCCCTTGGCAGGGAAATAATAAATTCGGCTATCCCCAATATGTCCAAAATAAAGCCAGTCGGGAGTCATCCAGCAGAGACTTAGGGTACATCCCATTTGGGCACATTCTGGATAACAGGCCCCTAGATAGCAGAGAGCTTTATGGGATTCTAAAAAGAGCTCTTCAAAAAGATCTTGGAACCCACTCTCCATTCCTGAGGCACGACTCCGAAATCCTTTAGGCAAAAGTTTCATCGTTTTTTCGATCACGATTTTACTCGCAAATTCGCCGGCATTCGCTCCCCCCATTCCATCACTGACAGCGAAAACAAAGTCCTGTCCGTTTAAGGAATTTTCGCCCGACTTACCGAGATACAGGGACTCTTTGCCGTCAAAGGTGAGACCTAAAAAAGAGTCTTCATTATTCTTTCTAAAGTGACCTAAATGAGAGAGTGCAGACCACCGTACTTTTTTGAGAGGGACAATCGCATCGCTCATGGATTTTCTTTCTGTGGCATAATTTCTGGAGGGTGATGATGTGGATCATGAAGAAGACTCGCAAATTCAAAATCGATCAGAAAAAAACGCCCCTCTTTTGTGGAATAAGTCACGTTGCGCATGGCTTGATCGTCGTGGCGGACGCCAAAGGCTTCGAGCTCGGAAAAAAGGGATTTAAGTTTCGCTTCACTTAATCGTTCGAGCGATTTTCCGCAATAAGTGGTGATGAGGATTAAATTGGAAGGATCGCTCTCCAAGACTCTGGGAACAAATGGACATCCCTGCTTTTCAAGATAACGGAGAACAAGGATCTCATTTTCAAATCGTTCCTTTGCCTGATGTCCGCGAAAGGTTTTAAGCACCCGACCAGCGTAGTCGATCCGAACTAAAGCGCGAGCGGTGTCTTTAACTCCTTCCATGGTTTAAATAGTCGCATAGATTCGATGGCTGTTAAACTCAAATTTTAGTCCCTCACTCTTAAAATCCAGTCAATCTGAAAATTTGGGTTAAAAACACTACTGTCCAAAACGTGTCTGGATTTGGAGGTGAATTAGAGGACGAGGGGGGGAAGACAAAATCCAATTTTCACCGCGGAGTAAACGGAGGATAACGGAGGAAAATTCAATTCACTCTTTGTTTAAAAGCTCTTTTCCCCCTATCAAAAACTGTATTCTCCTCCGTTGCCCTCCGTTTACCCCGTGGTGAATCCTGTTTTTGCTTAGGTTGACGCCTATGGTCAGCTGACGGATTGCCTTTTTGGATTTTCGCTTTGCGAGGGGAGTGCGTGAGACATGTATTTAAGTTTTTTTTGTTTTGGACACTACTGGGTTAAAAAGTGGATTGATGCCAAGCGAGCATTCGTTGGAGACCTTCGTCGAGCGAGATCTTCCACTCAAAATCATCTCCGAGAGCGGCCATGAGAAGCTTACTGTCGGCGCTTTTGATAAATCGACCCTCTGGTTTTGTTCGATCACACTGAATCTCTGTTTTCATTCCTGCAAACTGGGCGAGCCGTTTAACGAGATCTTTGACGGAGACGGTCTCCTCTCGACCAATATTGATCGGACGTTCAAAGTAACCATTTTCAACAAGTCGGAGCATGACTCGCGAGCAGTCGAGTGCGTGAATATAGTTTCGACGTTGATTTCCTGAACCCCAGATCAACATCGGATTTTCCCCCTGCATCAAACGATGAATCAGCATCGGAACCGCTTGCGAGCTTTCTCCCACCCAATGATAATGCTCCCCATAAATATTAAAGGGCCGCACGACAGTGATGGGGATTCCGGTCTCTTTCTGATAGATAACCGCTTTCTGTTCTAAGATTCGTTTCGCCCATCCGTAGCCCCAGTTGACATGTTCCGGTTCCCCTGAAAAGGGGTAGGAATCACTCATCGGCGTTGGGCCATCATCAGGATAAATACAGGAGGAACTAACAACGAGCGCATGCTGAGGCTTAAGGGCGGCAATGGCATCGAGGGCATGGGTATTGACGAGATCGTTAAAACGGAACATCTCAAAATTATTTTTTTGACTAAATCCTACGCCATAGGCTCGTGAGGCCAGATGAAAAACGTAGTCCGCTCCTTCCATCGATTGAACCGCAAAAGCGGCCTCTTCAAGAGTTCCTTTTCGGTACTCCACTTTGGATTGAAGATCTGGAATATATTTCCAAGAGCCTTTGGACTCGTCATCGATCACGATGACATGGGCTCCTTGATCGACGAGCTCCCGAGTGAGAAAACTTCCGATCAGTCCGAGACCTCCTGTGACCGCCACTTTTTTTTGGAAATAAAAAGGATTCGACATGAACAAGAGCTTAGCCCAAGGGAAGATTCGGTAAAGCCACGAATTAACCCAATGCAAAACTGGATTTAATGAGGAACAATAATTTTACTGAACGAGTAGAGGATAATAATTTTATCCTTCGATTCCGGAAGCACTGCGGGAGGCTTTCCTTGATCGGCCTCCACTTTTTCAAATTGATTTTGATGCTCCTGAACAAATTGCTCTGCCGCGAGGAAGGTTTTTCCTTGGATCTCTTTTTGTGATTTAAAAAAGGTTTTAGCCCTTCCCTCGGTGGGGAGGCGAAGAATCGAATTTCTTGGGACGTGAGTGAAGGTCTTTTCAGCGATAAGATAATGGATCTGATCGGAAAAATCGGGAATATGGACTTGGAGTCGGGGGGATTTCGTCTCTTTTTTGGGATCGATCCATTTTAGAAAGGAGGCACTTTGATGACGTTGCTCTTCGAGCCCTTTTTGGTCGAGGATCACTTTGGGAGGAGAAACAGGAAAGGGGGCCGCAGAAGCGATGGAGGAAGACTTACGAGGCTTACTAGGCTTACGAGGGGAAGGGGATGGCGGTTCAGCATTGAGAAATGGAGCAATTAGAATTAAAAAGCAGATCCCAAAACTATTTTTTCTGACGAGAGATTTTTCGGTTTTATTCATAGGAGTGAATATGGGCTTTTACTTTAACAACAAACTGAACCGTTAACGTCAGTTCGTAGATCAGTTCTTTTGCTTCGAGAATTGAGGCCTCGTCAAATCGATTATAAACACGAAATACATGGGTCCCTGCGGTTTGAATCAGTTCATGGAGTTTTAGACTCGTCGGATCGAGCGGAACAGAAAGAGTGGGACTCGTTCCGACCGGAGTATTGAGTAATATTTTCGAGGAGCCATCCGGTTTTTGATGAACAATTTCCCACCGAGTTTTTGGAAATCCGTTGGAGGCAGAGAGAGTCCATGTAGGAAGTGTGACCGAATCGGTTTGTAGGCTATAGGCGAGGAAGGTGGTATGGGCGACTTGTTCGTTTCGAGTCGGAGTTCCGAGTAAGACAGAAAAATAAGGGGTAACGGTCGGAAAGGGGAAAATACGAAAAGTGCTGTAAGCGGCGATATCACGGAGGGAGGATTGCATCAATGCGAGATGAAAATTAGAAAAGGTCGTGAAGGAGAAATAGGGCTGATGGACAGAGGACTCAAGTGCTGAGGGGACGAGTATCGCTGTGGTCTCGGTGCCGCTCGTGAGTGAAAATGCATTCGACCAATTTCCCTCTGCGGCTCCATCCGCCGAGGTTTTATAAGAAAGAGAGACTTGAGGAGTCGCTTCCGTAGTGGTGAAAGAGGTAGTGCTTCCGCTACGGGCATAAGGAGTTGCCGTTGTGGGGGTTTCGGCCAAGGGAATAGATCCCGCTGAAAGGGCATAGGCGATCTGAATCGTCATCGGGAGATCCCATCGAGTGGCGCTGACTCCTGATTTGGGGCCCGTGATTATTACAGAGGCGATATCCTCATAACCATTGACCGTTGCGGCAGCGAGTAAGATCGTATTTAATCCTCCTGCAAAAGGAATCGAAGAGGTCGTTTCTGCCCAGAGATAGTAGGAACGGGAGAGGGGGGAGTAAGTCTCATTATGTAAGGAAATTCGTTGGTCGATAGACTCTGTCGTATTCGGCAGCATCGTTTTGCTCTGATTAGCATTTGGTGCAGATTGAGCTGGGAGTAGAGGAGTCGTAGTAATATTACCTAGAGAATGATCTACCGAAGTATAAACTCCACGATATTGGGCATGAAGGGAGATCATCATCAATAAAGCAATTAGAAGGTGTTTTATGAAATCCATTTCTCCGTATTGGGAGAGAAGCGCAAAGTCGTCAAGTGAGGTTCGTATATTTTTAAAAGAGTTGGATATTATATGGGGGAGCTGCAGTTCGTTTAAAATTCAGTTTTGAAGATGGACTGAATAAATAAATGCTTTGAAGACTTTTCCTGGCATCGAAAAGTTTATAGTTTTTTGAAATTTTATATAATCTGGGATCTCTTTATTTGTTAAGAGAGCATAATACAACGTTTGCTTTGGGGATTTACTTAAGAATTTGTTCAACTTAAATAAGGCAATATCTTCAGTTGTAAGAATGATGTGCGATACTCGCTCTTGAATGAGTAAATCTCGAACTCCTGCTTTATTCTCAAATAGCAGATTGAGATTTTTTTTAACTCCCTCTTGATTCTCCCAATAATTTGATCCAATTACCTTTATTTTTTTATTATTGAAAAATAAGGCATTATCAAACGAACAGAGCACGATCTTGGGATGAAAAGCTAAAAGTTCGTTTGCAACATTTTCCATGAAAGATGCTTTAATAAAATTAACACTTACTTGGTGATTAATATGATCGTGAATTAATATAGCATTAAGATAAAGCATTGATGCAATACTAATGCAAGCAAGCGAGATTTTACTAAAGTAGTTTTTGATTAAAATAAGTCCAGAAATGTATAAGGAATAGAGAAGAATATACCATCTAATCTGAAAACAGGTTAAGAAAATCGCTAGAACTAATATCCAAGAGTAAAATATCCCGATTTCAGACGCCTCTTTTCGGAGAAAAAAAATAAGGAAGATCGATGTGAATATTAAAAAAACAATTCGACTGTGGCCTTGGCTAAATTCAATGGAGCTAAGTTCATTTATGTTCATCATCATTGATTGAATTCCCTCATTTAACATTGCAATTTTGAGGGATCCATTTAGACACGAAGCAAGCATTAATCCTAAACAGGAAATTAACAGAAAAAGGGATTTAAAGTTTTTTAAAAAAATAAAATAAATAAAT
>CAMCYL010000112.1 GCA_945883905.1 Akkermansia muciniphila
GTGATTCAGATTCCGATTTTCATCAGAATTCATTCTGTTTTTCATTTCATGCCTCCATGCTTTCTTGAGAGAGATTTGGATCGATTTTATTTCACCCTTTTGGTGAAAGAATGAGCTGACTTCACTTTGCTTTTAATTATTTAGAAGTCGTTGGAAATCAGGTGTTTGTATTATTCACTTTCTATTGCATTGCATTAGAAACCAATTTCTAATGACGAATCTCGGTTTAAGCGATCCAGCGATCAGGAGATAAGGCTCAAGCATACGGGCTAATTTTACGGCATTAATATGACGAGCGAATCACGATTTTCGCAGAGCTCCTTCTTTTAGAAACGAGAAGTGCCAATAAAAACTGGAACGATTGAACAAGTACAATACAAGATCCCGTCGCCCCATTTATAAAATAACTCACATAAACACCGAGGAACGCCGAGATCAAAGCCGTACTCGCCGCCACCCAACACATTCGATCAAATCGACTCGTCAGCAATCGGGCGGTACAACCTGGAGTAATCAACATCGCAATGACTAAAATTGTTCCCACCGCTTGAATCGAAACGACAATACTTAATGAAAGAAGAGCAAGAAAAAGATAATACAGAAATGAAACATTCAATCCAATGCTCCGTGCATGACTCGGATCAAAACAAAAAAGGAGTAAATCTCTTCGAAAAATTAAAATAAATCCCAACGCAATCACCCCAAAAATCGTCGTCTGAATCATCTGGGACTTACTAATCCCCAGTAAGCTTCCAAATAAAATATGATTTAAATGAATATCTGACTCAATTTTTGAAAATAACAGTAATCCAAAAGCAAACATTCCCGTAAAAACAACTCCCATCACGGTATCCTCTTTGATGCGACTTCGAACTTTTATAAATCCGGTCGATATCGCACAAAAAAAACCGGCCACAAAAGCTCCGATCGAAAGCGGAATTCCAATCATATAAGCTAAAACAACCCCCGGAAAAATAGCATGTGAGATCGCATCTCCCATAAGAGACCAACCTTTGAGAATCAAATAACAGGAAAGCACCGCGCAAACCACTCCCACCAGCGAGCCAACAAGCCAAGCATCACGCATGAATGAAAGTCGCAACGGTGCCGCTGGATCACTCAAAAGCAACTGCCAAGCAGTCATGTTTGCTTTACCTCCGTCAACAGAGAAAGATTTTTTCCCTTTTTCATCGCTAAAATTCCATGCTTAGGGGCATAAATCCAAGCCAGTAAAAAAATAATGGTTTGCAAGACGATAATCGATCCTCCGACAGATCCATCTAAAAAATAACTGAAATAAGCCCCTAAAAATGAAGTGATCGCTCCCAGAAAAAAGGCAATTCCCATCATCGAACTAAAACGATCCGTTAAGAGGTAGGCCGTCGCTCCCGGAGTCACTAACATGGCAACCACTAAACAAACTCCAACCGTTTGGAGGGCGGCTACCGCAGTCAATGTTAAAAGCGAGAGAAGTATAAATTTAAGAAATCTCACTGGAAACCCTATGACACGCGCCTGAATCGGATCGAAACACCACAGAAATAAGTCCCTCCACAGCAACAAAATCGTGATCAAGCAAATCGCAGAAATCCACAAAAGCTGTCGAATATCTTGATCTGAAATTCCTAAAATATTTCCAAACACGATCATTTTTAAATTAATCGGACTCGGATAAAGCGATATTAAAAGCAATCCAATCGCAAAAAATGTAGTAAACACAACCCCGATCATCGCATCATCACGAAGTGAAACGATCTCCTTGATCCAACCGATAAGACCCGCAGCAAGTAAGCCTGCGACGAAAGCCCCTACCGCAATCGGCAATCCCAAACCATATGCCACCACCACCCCTGGAATAATCGAATGTGAAAGCGCATCCCCCATCAAGGACCATCCTTTTAAAGTCATAAAACAGGATAATAATCCACAAACACCACCGACGAGAGTACTGACCCAAATCGCCTTTTGCATATAATCATACTGAAAAGGGATTAAAGGATCAAAAATCATAAGTTTTGCTCCCCTGATTCAGTCAAATGCCGACGCTCCAAATGTCCCCCTTTTCCTAACACAAGAGGCCGTTCATCATCGGTTAAAAGAGTGACCGAACGACCATCGCTCTCATCCACTGTTGATTTATCCAAATGAAAATGCCGAAGAACCCCGCCAAAGGTCTTTGTAATATTTTCCTCCGTAAAAACCTCATGCAAAGCCCCCCACGCCAATATGCGTCGATTAATTAAAACGGCATGATCACAAAAATCGGGAACTGATCCTAAATTATGAGTCGAAACTAAAATAATTCGCCCCCTTCGACGTAAATCTCTCATCAAATCGATGATGGCACTCTCCGTATTCACATCGACCCCCGTAAACGGTTCATCCAATAAAATGATTCGACTCTCTTGGGCAAGTGCACGAGCCAAGAAAACTCTTTTTTTCTGCCCCCCACTCAACTCTCCAATTTGTCGACTCCGATAGTCCCACATCTCTACTTTTTTTAAGGACTCTTCCACAATCCGTTTATCTTTTGCGGAAGCGATCCGAAGAAAATTCATATGCCCATAACGCCCCATTAAAACAACATCGCTGACACTCACGGGAAAGGTCCAATCGACCTCCTCCGTTTGAGGAACATAAGCAATCCAATTGTTTTTTTGAGCCTCAAGAACGGGTCTTCCAGAGACCAAAACCTGACCCCGAGAGGGAATCACAAATCCCATTAATGCCTTAAATAGAGTCGATTTCCCACTCCCGTTCACTCCCACCAAAGCACAAATACAGCCCTGCTTTAATTCAAAAGAGGCCTCTTCAAGTGCCGTATGCCCATTCGAATAAGTAACCGTTACTCCATTCACAGCGATCGTTAAATCCGCTCCAAGCTCCACTTTCTCTGGAGAGTTCATCGCTTTGACTTTTCCCCTTTTGATATCTGAAATCCCTTTAATATCTGATCCGCATTATATTCTAAAAGCTTGAGGTAAGTAGGAACCGCCCCTTGAGAGTCCGTCAGCGAATCCACATACAACACCCCTCCATAATAAGCCCCCGTCTCCTTCGCCACTTGTCTCATCGGCTTATCGCTAATGGTACTTTCTGAGAAAACCACAGGTATTTTGTTCAATCGAATCTGATCAATCACCTTTCTCATCTGTTGCGGAGTCCCCTCTTCATCCGCATTCACCGGCCACAAATAGAGCTCCTTCATTTCATAGTTTCGAATAAGATATGAAAACGCCCCCTCACTACTCACCAGCCACCGTTGATTGAAAGGAATCTTCTTTAATCGTTCCGCAACAGGAGCATCGATCTCCTTGATTTTTAAAAGGTATGCTGCCGCATTCGTATTATAGATCGATTCATTCCTGGGATCCAATTTCACCAAAGCTCGACGAATATTCTCCACATAAATCAGTGCGTTCGAGGGGGACATCCAAGAATGAGGATTCGGTTTTCCTTGATATGGACCGGTGGCAATCCCCATTGGCAAAATCCCCTCACTGACAACAACTTGCGGAACTCCTTTGAGGTTTTTGAAAAACTTTTCAAACCAACGCTCTAGCCCCATTCCATTCCAAATCACTAAATCCGCACTCTGCGCCTTCACAATATCCAAAGGAGTCGGTTCATACTCATGAATTTCCGCCCCCGGCTTCGTAATCGACTCCACGATCGCCGCACTTCCAGCGACATTCTGAGCCATATCTTGAATGATCGTAAAGGTTGTTAGAATCTTTTTAGGTTTTTGCTCTTCTCCATACAGCGATAAAGAAATCCCCAAAAATAGAAAAAAAAGACCGGTTCTTTTCATTGAATTCAAACACCTCATTAATCTCATAGGTCCGTATTTTGCAGATTCTTTGTTTGTGTGTCAATAAAAAGTTCGAATAATCAAACTTTGTTTTATTTGTTTGACTAATGAGGCAATTTCCTCACAGTCCCTCAATGCCCAGACGCCCTGGTGAACTATTGACTGAAAAAGCGGAAGACTATTTAGAGCGAATTCAAGAGCTCACGGATCGCCAAGGCTTCGCCCGTGTCTCCGATCTTGCTGAGGAATTAGATCTCGGAAAAGCCAGTGTCTCCAGCATGATCCTGAGGCTCGCTAAACTTGGACTTGTTAA
Source organism: Akkermansia muciniphila (assembly GCA_945883905.1). Taxonomy (GTDB): domain Bacteria; phylum Verrucomicrobiota; class Verrucomicrobiia; order Methylacidiphilales; family CAMAQI01; genus CAMAQI01. Next base: position 4,125 of record CAMCYL010000112.1, read on the forward strand.
TAATCAGCGGTATCGAGGCTTTACCCTCACTCCTGAAGGAGTGGAAGTCGCTCAAACGATTCGACAACGCCACGAAGTTTTAACTCAATTCTTTAATTTTCTCGGCGTCAGTACCAAAGTGGCGCAAAAAGATATCGAAGGAATTGAGCATCATCTCAGTCCAGAGACCGTTCTCAAACTCAAAGCACTCGTTACCTCCCGCCGACATCATTAACATTGAATCTATTTTGCTCCCCCTCTCAAATCCAATGTTATTTTGGACGGCTGTGTTTTTTTACCACTACTGTCCAAAACAAAAAAAACTTAAATACATTGTCTCACGCAACGCCGCGACGACGCCACGTTAAAACCCTCCCCCCCCCCTTCGTTCTGACCACGGCTCTTGCGAGCCTCCTCCCTATTTTTAAAATGTTCTCGAAAACGAGCTTTCGATCCCTTTTTAAAAATAGGGAACTATCGCTTACGCTCTTGGGATCAGAACTCCCTCCCATTTCATAAAAAACAATCGGAGAATTTCTCTCTGAGAAGATCGTGAGCTCTTTCCGAGGAGAGGTGAAACCGATCCCCTCCAGAGAAACTTGAACGTTTTTTGAAAATCCTTTTTTCAAAGAAACGGGAGAGATTCTCGGGAGGCGGCAGCCGACAAAGGAGGCGCCGATAGGAAAGAGCTCACGATCCTCTCCCCCTCTGACGTTGCGGCGTCGCGGCGTGGCGTGAGAACTGCTTGAGGATTTCAATCCCCCTCCACCATTTCCCCTGTGAAATTAAATTTTATTTTGGACGGTAGTGTTTTTTTACAGATAAAACAGATTGAAGCCTTGTTTCTCTTAAGTTATCTTAAGCCTATGAATTCGAAGGCATTTGAAGAAAGTAAAAGATTAATGGTCTTAGGTTCCCAAAAAAAATGGGAAATGATTCTTTCCGCAATCTCCTGTGCAGAAAAAAATATACCCCCAGAATCCCGTAAGCCTCAATTTCAGATGGCTCAAAAAGCGGGCTCTCATCTATTTACTCAGTACTTTCATCAACTATGAACATCGATGGAATCCTCTCAACTTTAAATCATCACCAAGTTCGATATATTCTGATTGGCGGAGGCGACTCCGGATACAAAGACAAATCACGGAACTCCCTATGTAAGTCTTTCCGATTTCTCCATGATTCAATGTCAATTGGCACTTCCTTTGGAGGAACAAAAAAAAGACCGCATCTTAGATTTGCAAAATGCAATTCAAATCAAGGAACAGAAGACACTCGTGTCCAAAACAAAAAATAAATACATTATCTCACGCAACGACGCGACGCCGCCACGTTAAATCCCTACTCTCCCCCCCCTCATTTCATACAAAAACAATCCGAGAATTTATCCCTGAGAGAATCGTGAGCTCTTTCCGAGGAGAGGTGAAACCGATCCCCTCCAGAGAAACTCGATCGTTTTTTGAAAATCCTTTTTTCAAAGAAACGGGAGAGATTCTCGGGAGGCGGCAGCCGACGAAGGAGGCGCCGATAGGAATGAGCTCACGATCGTCCATCTCTGACGTTGCGACGTTGCGCGAGAACTGTTTTAGAATTTCAATCCTCCTCCTCAAATTCACCTCTCAAATCCAGAGTTGTTTTCGACGGCAGTGTCTTAAAACAGGCTTTAAAGAGTGATTTTTAGATGATTCAGGATTGAGTCCAAACTCAATCGATTCTGTTTAAATCTCTTGATCCATTGCGTGACTCCGCGACCTTGGCGGTTAAAACTCCCATTCC
>CAMCYL010000113.1 GCA_945883905.1 Akkermansia muciniphila
ATTGTCATTATAGCCTGATGATTCAGTTAAGTGTCTCGCTTGTAGGTTCGACCTCACGGTCTCTTCCCAGACACCCCTTACGGTTGCGAACCGTCTAATTCAACCGACGGGACTTTCACCCGCTAGGACGCCGTCCTCAACGGCGCACATCTAGATTCTGCGTTAGAAATCGATGACAAAAAAGCGACGGTTTAGGATCAAATACGACTTTGGACACGAGTGAGCCGATCTAATTCGTTAAATAAAAGCTTCGGATTAATAATATAGTTACCTGCATACTTCGGTTTTCCCACGACTACGGAATAAGGGTTCCTCCCACTATCGCAAAGCTCCCCGAAACAGGGATTCACATAATCACTCCCCATCAACTCCACGACCGGAACACGCGGAGAACAGAAAACAAGATTCGTTAACCCTGCTCCATGGGCCCCCACCACGAGTTCAGCCTCAGCAAAAAGTTTTACCTCTTCGGCAAAAGAGATCCCCTCCCCCGTAAATATCTCAAACCCTCTTTTTTGCAGTTCCGGCAAAAACTCAGCTTCATTTAAAACTCGACGCGTTTTTGCCCCTGAACGAGAATAATAAATCTTTCTTTTTTGCTCAAGACCTTGAGGAACCAATTTCCCCCTCAACCAATCCACTGAACTCCGAGAGGCCTTTCGAATCGCCCCTAAACGCGAGGGATAAATCCCCTCTTCAATTTTAAAATGATCGTATTCCGGATTAAAAGGGATCATTAACTCCGGATTTAATCCTAGTGCCTGAAGGGATTCAGACTGAAAACTCTGAAGCGGAGGAACAATCACAGGCACGCGATTCCAAAGCCCCTCCTCCATGAGTAACTGAATTCGGGGAAGAACCTCGATGAGCCAATGATAATAATTTCTCGACCGATGCAAGGGCAAAATAATTGCGCGCCCCAAAATTTCCTGCGTCACCGAGGGACGATCGACGACTTTCCGAAAGGCTTTAATATCCCACGAACAGTCGTGCAATAAAACCTGATCCTCGGTAAGAACAAAAAAAGGAAACCCCCAAAGCGAAGCCTTCGGCAAAGAGCCCCCCACATCCGCTCGAATTTCATAGCCCTCTATACCGTCCCACGCTTTTCTAAAACGATGCTCATTAAATCCTAATACCTTCTGAATCGCACAAGCCGGAAAACGTTGATGACGACAAATCAACGGGGAAAGTAGGCACTCTGGATGATCCTCCACGTATTGATCCAAAAACTGCAAACGATACCCTTGATGCGCGATAATTTTTAATGTCTTCCGAAAGGATTCTTTCTCCCGAAGTTTTTGAAAAAAACCTCTCCGCCCTTCAACCTGAAGATCTCCCTCGATCACCCCTTGTAGCCAACGACCGATCATAGTCTCTTAAAATAAGACATTATTCCCATTTCACGTGGGTGACGCCATCAAGATGACCGATTTTTTGAATCATGCGCTGCGATAGCTCGACCATATCCATCCGCTTAAATTTTAAACTCAAATGAAGAACTCGGATTTGCTCCACCACTCGATATTCAATCTCCATCCCCTTCACTCTCAGTCCCTCCTTAAGAATCGCTTTTCGAATTTGATCATTCGTTGAGGTTCCCTCTTTAAGAGTAACATAAAGTTCCGCATACGAATCATTGCGAACTAACTTCTCAATGATCGGCAATCCAAAGAGTGAAAAAAGCGCACAGCCAAAACCGATCCATCCGAGGAGAAAATTGCCGCTCCCGAAACAAAGCCCCATGACGGTCACAAACCAAAGAACCGCTGCCGTGGTCACGCCATGAACCATATTGCCTTGTCGTATAATCGCCCCTCCTCCTAAAAATCCGATCCCGGTCAAAATCCCCGCAGCCAGTCGAGCTGGATCCGGATGCCACCCATTTGTCCCCCCTTGATGAATACTTTCAAAATAAAACCCTTGAGAAAGGATCATCGCTAAAGTCGATGCGAGACAGACCAAAAGAGTCGTTCTGAGTCCTGCGGCACGTCCATGCGCCTCTCGTTCAATCCCCAGAACAGTCCCTGCAATAGCCGCACTCCCAATCCGCATGATAAGGTCCCAATGATCCATAACCGCTACTCAAGCCTAATTCCCTAAAAATAAAACCTTAAAACTCGAATTTAAATCGTCCAAGCCTCTGAGCTAGCTCCCCCACAACCCGTTTTTCCTCGGTCTCACCGACCGCGGAGAAGGTGACACTAAATCGAACGAACGATCCAGCATCATCCCACGGAACGGTCGAGATCAAATTTTCCGTGATCATCCATTGTGAAAAAGCCTCCCCACTCGCAAACTCAAAACTCTTTCCCTCTCCCACCGCCCGCTTGGGCGCCGGGGCATAAAGAAAAAAGGAGCCCCGCGGCTTCTTCACTTGAAACCCTAGTTTCTGCAAAGTCGGAACCAATTGATCCATCCGACGCGAGTACTTCGCCGCAATCTTCTCGGTAATCTCCGGATGATCAAAACAATAGGCCACCGCATTCTGAATTCCTAAAAATTGACCGGAATCGGTATTATCCTTAACCGTCGCGTAAGCCTTCACCAATAACTCATTGCCAACAACAAACCCACAACGCCAACCGGTCATGTTAAAGTTTTTACTCGCCGAATGCAGTTCAACTCCCACCTCCATCGCCCCTGGAGTCGCTAAAAAGCTCATCGGTTTTCCTTCAAAAACCAAGGCCGCGTACGCAAAATCATGAATCACAACGATTCCGTTTTTCTTCGCAAAGGCAACCACCTCCTCAAAAAAAGCCGGAGTAGCACTCGCCCCCGTCGGATTATTCGGATAGTTAATCACGAGCACCTTCGCTTTTGCTAAAATATCAGCAGGGATACTCTTTAAATCGGGCAAAAACTGATTCTTCTCTAATAATGGAAGATGATGAACAACACCCCCATAATATTTTGAATGCGTTCCAAAAACCGGATAACCGGGAACCGTCATCAAGACCACATCTCCAGGATTAATCAAACAGGCCGGTAAAATCGAAAGAGCCGCCTTACTTCCAATGGAGTGACAGACCTGTGACTCCGCATCAACCGTGACCCCGCATAAATTCTTCATATAACGAGCGGCGGCTTGTTTGAGCACAGAACCCCCGTTATCCGCATAGCCGCGGTTCTCACTCTTCTTCGACTCTTCATGCAACTTTTCGACCACTTCCGTAAAGGCCATCTCATCCGGTTCTCCGACCCCAAGATCGAACAGTTCCTTCCCTGGATTTTGCTCCATGGCAGCACGCTTCGCCCGTTTGATCTTCTCGAACTTATAAATTGCGGTATCCTTCCCGAACATATTTCCGCCGATTCTCTCCGCAAACAACGATTGGATATAACTTTCTTGCATGGGCGAAAAGCTATCGCCCTTTTTAAATCCGACAATTCTGTTTTTTAAAAAAATTTGTCCTCTATCCCCCGATCTGATCAGTAAAAGCGTAAGCGATAGATCCCTGTTTTTAAAAAGGGATCGAAAGCTCGTTTTCGAGAACTTTTTAAAAATAGGGAGGAGGCGTCGATACGAAACCCCTGCTCACCCCCGTTTCTAGTTGCCGACCCTCGGCTCTCCAACTTCTTTCCCTTTTGGCATTGCGCTTTGCGCAGGGAGTGCGCGAGACAATGTATTTAAGGTTTTTTGTTTTGGACACCAATGGGTTAAATCAGAATTTACAACTCCCTCTTTCGTGGGCTATCCTCCAGACATGGAAAAGCCGGATATGACATGGGAGGAGTGGAAAAAACGCTCTGTCCTAATGCGAAAAATATCCCAGAGCGTCCTCTCACAACCTTTCTCTGAAGTCGGCGAACGCCCTTTCCGAAATCGAGTCAAAGAATCGATCCTAAGATCCCTCTATGGACCCAACGGAGGGAGAGATGAAAAAACACTCTGAGGCAGAGATTCAAAATCTTCTGAATCAAATCAAAGAAGAAAAAAATCCCTCTCTCCAAATTTTCTCCTTAGGTTCACTCATTCGATCTCTTTTTTTAGAAAAAGGCTATGATATTATTATTTATGGAGGGGGCGCAGTTGAATATTATACCTCCGGAGGCTATTCAACACGAGATCTCGATTTCGGTTTTATCAATCAGATGCCTTCGTTAGAAATTCGAGAAGAAATTTTTACTAAATTAGGATCTCCCGTTCGTGGCCGCGTTCGTTTTGTCGCAGGACTTTGCGTCGATATGGGTTCCGTGGCCGAAATTTTATCACCTCCTGCAGTCGCCTTTGAAACCCCTCTCGGAATCCTTTTAATTGAAAGAGCTGAAGAATGTTTGATTGGTCGAATCGTTCAAGGGACCTATCCACAAAAAAATGAGGATCAGTGGAACGCCTCTAAAATGATTCTTGCGAATGCCATTCAAGGAACGATTCCTTTTGAATGGAACGAATTTCGCCGACTCTGCACGATCCCTGGATTCAAAATTTGGCCAGAAGTTCTACAACTCGTCCAGGAGCTTAAAAATCAAGCTCTCTTTCCCCCTCTCCACTGGTCCTTTGATCCTCCTTATTGACCGCTCATTTCCGCAAAGAGGTGAACCCGACTTCTCCACAGAAACTCGATCGTTTTTAAAAAATCCCTTTTCAAAAACTGGGCGAGTTTCTCTTACGGCGTCAAGGTCAATGGAGCCATCGCTTTAACCTCTGGATAATTGGCTAGAGATAACTCGACCATATATAATCCAGGTTTCGCAGGGATCTCAAAATCAGATAAATTCACTTGCGGAACGTAAGCAATTCGATCATTGGCATTCAATAAACTGGTTCCGACTTGCTGAACAAAGATCTTGTCCGCTGACCACTTATAAACCACTTGCCCTGCGGCATCTTTAATCAAAAGCTCATACCGCTGCGCATCAGGATAGGAAAGAACGTAGGTTTTCTTTCCGATATTTTTAATGCTAAAATCAACTTTTAAAACAGCCGCAACAGCTCCCGTCGAAAGTACCGCTGGATTTAAGGTCACTTTCGTTTGAAAATCCTTGAAATCAATCTTGTTCGCCTTCTGAATCCGCTCTGGATCTCCGGTAAAGATACTAAATCCCCCCTTGGAGTTATAAAACTGTTCTGGAATCTTTTTCTGTGATGGATCGATATCAATCGCCTCCACGGAGATCATCATCAGGCCAAAGCAAAGTATCAAAATACGGTTCATACCCCTTATAACTATCTCCTCCCCCGCCGCTTTCAACTTAAATTCACGGAAATTCAGTTTTTGCATCGATCACAGAAGAAGATAACACTACTGTCCAAAACAAAAAAAACTTAAATCCATTGTCTCGCGCACTCCCTGCGCAAAGCGCAATACCAATAGGGAAAGAAGTTGGAGAGCCGAGGGCAGGCAACTAGAAACGGGGGTGAGCAGGGGTTTCGTATCGACGCCTCCTCCTTCGTCCAAGCACTTCCACCTTCGCAAAGGCTACGGCGGACAAGACGGCGAGACAAGCCGCCGCAACGTTAAATCCCTACTCCCCCCTCGTTCTGACTGCGGCTCCTCCGAGCCTCCTCCCTATTTTTAAAAAGTTCTCGAAAACGAGCTTTCGATCCCTTTTTAAAAATAGGGATCTATCACTTACGCTCTTGGGTCAGAACTTCCCCACATGATACAAAAAAATCCGAGAATTTCTCACGGAGAGGATCGTGAGCTCTTTCCGAGGAGAGGTGAAACCGATCCCCTCCAGAGAAATTCGATCGTTTTTTGAAAATCT
>CAMCYL010000114.1 GCA_945883905.1 Akkermansia muciniphila
GATCGTCTTCTGCTCCCTAGCCGCCTCCAACGCCACTTTTGCCTTAAACTCCGCCGTAAATCGACGCCGCTTAACTCCTTCTTTTATCGCCATGCTAACCTCCATTTTTACATATTAGCAGGTGTTCTCAATTTAGGGGAGCACTTCAACTATAACCAGGGGTCCAAAATTCGTTTCGGATCCACCAACCCTCATCCGCATTCACCTCCCGTTCGTCATACCCCCGGACAGTACTCCATCCTCCTATCCCCAACTGCTCTCCGCCAATGAGGTTGCCGCTAGCAAATTGACTGAATACCTCATTATGTAGCTCAAAGGACCACCAAAGTCGCGTCCATCGCTCCAATCGAATCGTTGCATATTGATAGTTTGCCTCTGCATTTCTTCGAGAAGGTCTAAAAGAGGAATCTTTATTCTGACCCGTGATTCCCCCAGGACTCTCATAAGCCGCCCCGTCAAACTGAGTCACCCCCCAGGAATCCTGATACGAGGCCTCATATTTGAGAGCAAATTGGGCGACTTCCGTTGAGGTTTTGTTGATTATAAATCCTCCAATCAACAAATCACTTTGACTTTTTTTTCCTTCAAAACCGAAGCTAATTTCATGCTTGAAGCTCTTGAAAGAGGGAAGATCCACCTCATAATATCCAGACCCAGAGATCCCTGAGCCCTTCAAATCAATTTGATCCACCTCAGCAAAATCCCCTTTAATCTTTGAATAAGAGCCGGAAAAACGAAGTCGATGTTGCCATGGAAGAGGAACTCGATAACTCATCGAATGTCCTTGTAAAAACTCAATATCACTTGTAGTTAAAAATTGATAATCGACTTGATCTCCCCAACCTAAAACATTCCCTGTGCTCACTCCCCCCAGCCATCGAACATCCCCGAGAAGATCACTTCCTGAGTCTTCATAGCCTGCAAAAAAACGAATTGGAAAGCGATCTTGAGCCTGAATCGTAATTTTTTGCTTCGATTCCTCTTCAGAAATAAAAGCATCCATTTTTATAAATGAATTTTGATTCATCGAAGCAATTTTTTTAGAAAGCCGCAGGCGATTGTAGCTCTCCCCTTCACAAATTCCGAGCTCTTTGCGAAGTAAATCAGTACTAAACCATCGTAGACCCTGTACTTGAATAGATCCCACGTAGGTTCGCACCAAGTCCAAACGAATAACTCCCGCTAAGACTTCCTGCTCAGGAACCACCACTTGAACCTGAATCCCCTCCTCATCTAAGTAATAAGCCTCTACTTCAGCAGAGATTTTCTCTAAGTCTGCAAAAGTAAGTGGGTGCCAAAGAAAATCAAAGAGCCTTTTAGTGAGTCGATCTCGAAATCGAACTCCCACTCCCTCTGTGATTCCATGCAAGGGAATAAGCAATTCTCCGGGTTTACAAAGCGAGATCCCTCGAAGTGTCTCCACGATCACTTCTTGATTTTCTTTTTTAAGATCGTTTCCGGATCGAGGTGTCTTTATGGATCGTTCTGATATCCGAGAGCGAAGGTTCTCTTGGTCAGGAAAAAACTCACCTTGAGAGGATTTTAGTCTCTCTTGACGTAAGCGTTCTACCTCTGAAACAGGAGTCTGAGCGTTCAGCCAAAAGCTTTTTTGAAAGAGGCCCCCAAAGCACACAAGAACGCATAAAGAAAATCTTAAAAAAAATCGCTCGAACGCCGACTTTCTATCCTCTGTTAATCTAAAATACTTTTGCATACAAAAATCACATCAATAAAATAAAAATTTATTTAGTGTTTTTTAGTCGAAAGTTAAGTAGAAACCCTTAAATAATCAATTCTTATATTTCTCACATACATATCATGAAACACACAAACATTAGCCCCAAAAAACTCTTCATCACCGGATTTATCCTCATCTCTCTGTTGCTTTTAGGGATTGCTTACTCCAACTCATTTTCTGTGCCTTTTCACTTTGACGATCTAAAATCGATCCCCGAAAACCCTACGATACGCCACCTTGCCCAATCTTTGATTCCTGACTTTAAAACAGGCGAAACAACTTCAGGACGACCTTTTTTAAATTTTACCTTCGGACTTAATTTTGCAGCCCATCAACTTCACCTCTACGGATATCACCTTGTTAATTTTATGATTCATTTCTTAAATGTCATTTTGTTATTTTTAATTTTTCAAAAAATACAGAGAGATAACACTTCTGAAAATCACTCACCGCTCTCTTTTTTATTTCTCAATGCGCTTCTCGCACTTCTTTGGGGGGTTCACCCCGTCCTCACTCAATCGGTCACCTACATCGTCCAACGTGCGGAATCCCTGAGTTCCTTTTTCATCCTTTTTTCACTTTATGCTTATATCCGAGCACAAAATTCACCCCGTCGAGGGCTTTGGTCGTTTTCCCTTCTCCTGAGTGCATTTTGTGGGGTCGCCACCAAAGAGACCGCAGGAATCATTCCGATCGTTCTACTGGCTTACGGCTGGTTTTATCTCAAAATCTCTCCCCAAACATCGCTCTCTCGTCATCGCTCGCTTTATATCGGTCTTGCGTTGTCATGGCTCTTTCTCCTCTCTCTTGTGATTCTCAATAAAGGTCGTGGCGACAGTGCGGGCTTCGATGGTCCTCTCTCCTCATGGAGTTATTTACAAGCTCAAGTAATTGCCTTTTGGACTTATTGTAAATTAATCCTTTGGCCTTCCCCTTTAATCTTTGATTATGGATCCTCTCTCACGTACCCCCTCTCTTGGGTGATCCCTCTGGCTCTTTTCGCCATAGCACTCCTCGCTCTCACCGCCCTCGGCACCTATCAGGGAAATGTCGGCTTTTTCAGTTTTTTCCTCTTCTTCCTTCTTCTTGCCCCGACCACCAGCATCATTCCCATCGCGACTCAAACCATTTCAGAACACCGAGTCTATCTCGCCTCCGCTTTTTTTATTTTTATCCTAGGCACAACCCTTTACTCACGGCTCCCTCGGATCACCTTAAGCCTCATTATTCTTTTAATTCCTTTGCTCATTTGGAAAACCTACGAACGAAATAAGATCTATGCCACCCCCATCACGCTCTGGCAAGATACGGTTCAAAAAACACCTCGCAATGTGCGGGCTCAAAATAATTTAGGCGCCTTTTTAACCAAAGAAGGCAGAAACCAAGAGGCCATTGATCACCTCCTCAAAGCGATCGAATTAAATCCACGAGAAACAGGCGCACACAACAATCTCGGCTACCTCTTTCAACAAATCAACCAGCCCGATAAAGCTCTGGTATTTTATAAACAAGCCATCGAGATTGATTCAACCTCTCCCGATCCATTCCATAATATGGGATTACTTTTCGAACAACAAAATAATTTCGAACAAGCGTTTCAATCCTATCAACAAGCTATCGATCGTAACCCCTTTTCCACCAAATCCCTAATCAATCAAGGCAACATCCTTCTCCGCATGGGAAACATCGAAGAAGCTCAAAAAAAATACGAGCACTGCATTCAAATCCGTCCTGAAGAACCTTCCGCCTACAACAATCTCGCTCAGCTCAAATCCTCCCTCCAACAAACCGATCAAGCCCTCCAACTGTTTCAAAAAGCCATCGACCTTAATCCATCGAATCCCTTTACCTACTACAATCGAGGTCTGCTCTTGCAAAGCTTAGAAAGATGGGATGAAGCGATTCGAGATTATCTACAAGCCGTTAAAATAAACTCTCAATTTATAGAGGCATTTATTAATATTGCGAATATTCAGCTTCAAACTGGAAAAGAGGCTGAGGCGATTGATCTTTATTCCCAATTAATCAACAAACTCCCCCCCCACCCCACGCCACGCCTCAATCTCGCCCAAGTCCTTAAAAAAAATGGAGATATCAAAAATGCAAAAATTCTCTTTGAATCTGTGCTTTCAATAGATCCTCAAAGTAAAATCGCTCAAGAGGAGCTTGCCTTAATAAAAAAAACAATCCCTAAATAGCGAACATCTCTCGATCTGCGGAGAGGGGAAGAGGCAGGGTTAACCGCCAAGCAATCCCCAATACGCCAAGATAATGATGAGGCATCTAGATTCATTAATCCTAGAAAAAGCAGTTGGAACCACAGATCCGTCAGCTGACGGACACAGAACACACTGAAAATTAAGAACTTAGAAAAATTAAGTTGTTCACCCGTTGGGTGATTCAAAAAACCGAATAGATTTAACATAAATACTTCTTTCTGTGTATTTTGTGTTTTCTGTGGTTAAATCATCTGCTGTTTTTAGGTTAATGCTGATGGAAAGAGATGGAGAGTCGATAATTTGACATCTAGCAATATTAAATTATACTGCTAGCAATATGAAAACAACAATTGATCTTCCTAAAAGCCTTTTGCAACGAGCAAAGCTCTACGCCAAAAAAAAAGGCCTTACTTTACGTGAAGTCGCTTGCGAAGGAATTGAAAGTCTCCTGTCTCAAGAAAAATTGATAGCCACTCCCTACGTCTTCGCGGGGCAGCGAGTCGAAGGAAAAGGATTAAGTCCTGAGTTTAAAATAGCAAATTGGGCTCAATTTCGTGCTGCAATTTATGGAGATCGAGAATGATTGCTGTTGATACAAATATCCTCGTTTACGCCCATCGCATCGACTCTCCATGGCATGAAATCGCCTACAAAAGAGTCAAACAACTTGCAGAGCAAAATTCTCGTTGGGCGATCCCCTATCCTTGTATTCATGAGTTTTATTCCATTGTCACAAACCCCAAGATCTACAATCCATCTTCCACCCAAAATCAAGCGATTCATTTCATAGAAGCATTGATTCAATCTCCCCATTTAACCCTCCTTTCAGAAGACGAAACCTATTGGCCGGAAATCCGAAAAACCATTCGTGATTCAAAAGTAATGGGGGGAATGATTCACGATGCCCGAATCGCCTCACTTTGCACCATCCATGGAATCAAAGAGCTATGGACTTTTGACAGAGACTTTATCCGATTCCCCCAATTAAAAATCAAAAACCCGCTTATTTAAGAGCGTTAATATCCCCTTGAACGCAAATTAGAACTTGAGGGAACACTACCGTCCCAAACAACTTTGGATTTGAGAGGGTAAATCGAAGAGGGGGATTGAAATCCTAAAGCAGTTCTCACGCAACGCCGCGACGCCGCAACGTCAGAAAGGGAGAGGATCGTGAGCTCTTTCCTATCGGCGCCTCCTTCGTCGGCTGCCGCCTCCCGAGAATCTCTCCCGTTTTTTTAAACCCAGATTCTGCGTTAGGAATTCTCTAAGGAAGGCACGGAAGCAGGAATAGGAATGGGAGTGTTAACCGCCAAGGTCGCGGAGTCACGCAATGGATCAAGAGATATAAAACAGAATCGATTGAGTTTGGACTCAATCCTGAATTATCTAAAAATCACTCTTTAAAACCTGT
>CAMCYL010000115.1 GCA_945883905.1 Akkermansia muciniphila
TCTGATGGGGATGGACTCAGTGATGTTTGGGAACAGCAATACTTTGGTAATCTGACCGCCGCCAATCCGACCGCCGATCTCGATGGCGATGGATTGACCAATCTTCAGGAATCGGTGAGAGGAACCAACCCCAACGATCCCGCGAGTAAAAATCGGATCTGGTATGCCAACGCTTTAACGGGGAACGACTCCAACTACGGACTTGCTTTAGCAGCGAACGATCTCACGGGTCCCAAGAAAACGATCAATGGGGCCGCCAGCATCATGATCACCGGAGACACCACCGAACTTGCGGCCGGAAACTATACCGAGACCAAGATTTCAACGGGAACCCGCAATTTGATCCTACGTCCCGTGGGCAACGTCAAGGTGACGCCATGAGAAGAAAGCCTGATCGCCAAAATCCATTTTTCACCGCAAAGGACGCATCCTCCTTCGTCCCGCACTGCGGGACTATGGCGGACAAGAAGTTCCGCAGAGGTTTAAAGGCAATTTTAAACCACTTATTTTCACTCATTAGCACTGATTTAAAGAAGGCGGATCGTCTAAATGCCTTTCTCGGAATTTTCTCACGCGACGCCGCGACGACGCAACGTCAGAAAAAACAGGAAAGATTCGTCTGGCTGCCAGAACGAATCCAAAACCATGAAAAAAACGATCTTCGCAAACGCGTTTACGAGAGTCGTTTGTTTCATGGTTTGAATTCCGATTCTGATCGTAATTTGTCCTGTTTTGGGATTGGGGATTTAAAACTTGGCGATAGTTGGCGGTTAGCCCCTGCTTTCAAATCATCCTGCCAATCCTGTAAATCCCTGTTAAAAACGGCATTTCTCTCCGCTGCTCCGCGCCTCCGCGTGAAACAGGTATTCAATGCCTTTAAGCCAGTAGCCTCTTGCTATAAGCTATTTTCTTCCCATTCTCCCGCCTTCCGCAGGTCCGACCGAAGTGCTTGGACGAAGGCGGATTCCCCCCAACCCTCAACTCTACAAAATCTATGAAAACTAAACCTCTTAAATTAAATAAAGATTTGCCTTCCACTCCGCGTCTCTGCGTCTCTGCGCGAGCAATGTCCTTGATCCTGTGCCTCCTGTTCTTCGATGGGAAAATGGGGTTAGCTCAAACCGGCTCCCTCGAAGTCGATGGGAAACTGAAAGTCAACCAAGACCTGCGAGCCAATGGAGTTTCATTTCTGTGGAATAATACACTAAAACTGGGACATTTAAATGCTCCCAATGACGAAGCCTCTGCCTTTGATGTTGTCATTGAAGATGGAGGTGCGGCGACAATGACGATTCGTACTAATCGAGGAGGGGCAAATTTTGTATGGTCTCATCCGGGTCAAGGAGTTTGGCACAAAGAAATGATGCTCACCTACGACGGAGTGCTTTCGCTTTATCCCTTAAAAACCCATCTAGAGACCGTTGCCGCAGATCCTGGAATCGTTATGAACCCCAATGGAACAGGTTCGATCTTAATCAATGGCAAAAAAGTTTTAACAGGCGGAAATGGCTCCCAAAACCCCCTTGCGATTGGTTCAAGTAATTGGGGAGGAGACAATATTGCCTCCAGTGAATTCGCTTTTGCTGTTGGATCCGAGAATGTTGCTTCAGGTAACGGATCTATTGCCCTTGGTGGAGGGAATACGGTCTCTGGTTATCGTTCGATGGGATTAGGGCAAGAAAATAAAGTATCGAATTCTTTTGCTGCAGCATTAGGATATTTTAACACCGCCTCTGGAAATTCTTCCGTTGCCATGGGTTGGAATAATCGAGCGATTGGAGATCGTTCTTTTGCTGTAGGGGAGGCAAATCAGGCAAACTCAATTTATGCTATTTCAATGGGTAATGGAAATATAGTGAGTGGAATAGCCTCCGCTGCCTTTGGTCAATCGAATCAAACTTTTAACGCCTATTCAGCTGCAATCGGTTTTGGAAATAAGGTCGGAACCGCAACAGTAGGATCTTGTTGGGCGATCGGTTACGGTTGCGAATCGACAGGTGGATCCTCTTTAGCCACGGGTTGGTACACCAAGGCTGCCGGTAGATTGCAGTTTGTCATGGGATCAAAAAACATTGCAATGCCAAGCAATCCTAAACCAGGCGGAGATCCAGGAGATACGGACGCCCTCTTCATAATTGGAAACGGAAATCCAGTTTTAGGTCCCGATGCTGTAAGTAACGCTTTCCTCGTCCGCTGGAACGGCGACACTACCGTTTACGGCAATCTCGACTCGACTAAAAAAATTACAGCACAAGATATTACGGCCACGGGTAAAGTGATTATTCAACCTCAAGGAGATCTTTCCATGGGTGAATTCACAGCGGGCGGGCAATAATTATCAGAAAGTAAATTATGATCATATACAAAATTATTTCCTTAATTGCCCGCTATTATCCTTTTGAAAGAGGAAGAATGCGATGTTTTTTAGAGCTATTCTTTAGAAAAAAAGGGGAAATTCTTTTGTCTGATTTAAAAAATCCTATTTTAATGAATGCTGGATTCAAAATGTTTACATTTGAACGAGATTTTTTATCGCTTTGGTATCGTCTCTATAGACATTATGAGCCTGAAACAATTGATTTTTTAAAAAGAACGCTTCGCTCTGAATCGGTTTTTTTAGATCTAGGCTCAAACCTCGGTTTTTTTAGTCTTATCTCTCAGAAGATTCAACCGACATGTAAGGTTATTGCTATCGAAGCCTCTCCCATAACCTACGATTTACTCACACAATCGATTGCTGCTAATGGTTTTAGTAACAGCATCAAAGCATTTAATAAAGCGGTTTGCGATCAAAACACTGAGATTGATTTTTTTATTAACACAACAAATTCAGGTGACTCCTGTATGGTTTCAACACCAAACGAAAAAACAACGAAAGTAACAATCAAAGGAGTCTCTCTTGATGAAGATAAAGAGTTTTTGGAGGCATTGGGTGAGAAAAAAATCGATTTGATTAAAATGGATATACAAGGCGCTGAGCTTTCGGCTTTAAAAGGGATGATTAAATTATTAAAAAAACATCGTCCAATTATTTTGTTAGAATTTGATGAACCAAGCATGAAACGATTTAACTATACTCCGGAAGTTTTTTTGAGTTTCATGAAATCGATTGATTATTCTGTATCAGAAAAATTTGATCTTAATTTAGTGTTTACTCCTTTTATAGATCAATAGTCATGAATATTCACTCCATTTTTTCCGTAGTCTCACCTTACTTTCGCCAAAAGCGAATGCAGTTATTTTTCGAGAGAATTAAAGTTTTACGCTCAGATTCTCTGCTCGATGTTGGTGGCTTCCCCGCATTCTGGAGGGAAAGGCCGCAGTTTTGCGAACGCCTAGATGTAATTAATATCGACTTTAAACACGATCATTTTCAAGTAGAGGACGAACAACCTTGGATTCGTACAAGTTATGCGAATGCGCTCCAACTTCCCTATTCAGATAAATCTTACGAAATTGTTTTTTCGAACAGTGTCATTGAACATCTTCATAGTCACGAACATCAAATCAAGTTTGCTCAAGAGGTAAATCGAGTTGGAAAAAGGATTTGGATTCAGACCCCCGCCTACGAATTCTTTATCGAACCCCATTATATCACTCCCTTTATTCACTGGATTCCTAAGACTATTCGTCGCAAAGTACTCCGTTATTTTACAGTTTGGGGATGGATCGAAAAGCCAGATCAAAAAACGATCGATGCATCGATTGAAGAAATTAAGTTATTAAGATTTAAAGAGTTTCAAGCCCTTTTTCCAGATTGCCTTATTCTTCGCGAAAAGTTTTTAGGGATATTCACAAAAAGCTACATTGCCATGAGGGGCGACTAAGATTTAGCATGAAACTCATCCAACACATTTTAAACCGACTCAAAGGGGCGGAGCTGGGTCAAGAGGGATTAACCGCCACGATCGCCAAATCTCTCCAAGTTTTTAAATCCATTTTAAATCACTTATCTTCACAAAACCAAGAGGAGCTTTTAGCGACGAAGAGTAAAATAGGCAGAGTCATTTCTGTTTGGCAGGGGGTTGAAGGGCTGCAAATTTTCACTCATCTAAAAGGGCAAAAGAGCCTAAATTCAGGGGAGAGCCTCGCGCGGAGACGCAGTGACGCAGAGGTTTTAAATTCAGAAAACAGTGCAAATTCCATCCGGCCGCAGCCGGATTTGAATTCAAATCACGAAACAAATCATCTTCAAGAATCCATTCTTGAGAGTGATTTTTCTCGTCGATTTGGATTCGCTCTCCACCGAATCTTTACTGTTTTCCATGCCTTTAAATCATCCTATAAATCCTGTTCATCCCTGTTAAAAACGGTATTCCTCAAGTCCGCCATAGTGCTCGGACGACGGCGGAAGCCTATTAGCCTCTCTTCCCCGTATCTTCCTCTATTCGTGTCCATTAGTGGTTCCGCCTTTTCTTCCTTGGCTCGCCCTTCTTCCTCTTTTACACTGGAGCTCCTATGGTAAATATTAATCAAGCCTACCAACAACTCACCCCCGAACATCAAAAAGAACTCGAAGATTTTGCTGAATTCCTTTTAAGCCGAGAGCAAAAAATCAATTCTCGTCAACCCGCTACTCGCTATTTTCGTCCTCCTGGTTTCGGTTCTTTAAGTTCCTTAGCCACTCAAGTCGATGGAGTCGCGCTTCAACATTTAGCCCAAGAATTACGGAAGTAGTTTTTATGTTTCTTATTGATTCTAATATTTTTCTTGAATATTTCCTTGGTCAGAAACGCGGTGATGAAGTTCGGACGTTTTTTGATTCGGTTCCCAACGAGAATTTATTCGTTACTGATTTTTCAGTTCACTCCTGTGGTGTGATCTTATTTCGTAACAAAAAAGCGAATTTATGGATCGAATGGATTAATCTCATTAAGTCAACCAGTGGAATCGATGTTTTAGAGATTGAAATGCATCGCAAAAAAGATCTTCTCAGTGCCCATGAAGTCCAATCCCTCGACTTCGATGACGCCTATCAATACGTCGTCGCCAAAACCGAAAATCTCCACCTCGTGAGCTTCGATCAAGATTTCGACAAGACCGATCTCAAACGCCTCGAACCACTCCAAGCGGTAGAGCTCTGGAAAAACCGAGGAGCGGTATGAGAAGAAAGCTTGATCGCCAAAATCCATTTTTCACCGCAAAGGACGCCGAGTTCCGCAAAGGTTTAAAGGCAATTTTAAACCACTTATCTACACTCATTAGCACTAATCAAAACCCCAAAAACAGTGAAAATTTCGATCTTGATCGAAATCAAAGCGATGAAAAAAACGATCTTCACAAACGCGTTTGTGAGAGTCGTTTGTTGCATC
>CAMCYL010000116.1 GCA_945883905.1 Akkermansia muciniphila
TAAGAAGCTGGAGAGCCGAGGGCAGGCAACTAGAAACGGGGGTGAGCAGGGGTTTCGTATCGACGCCTCCTCCTTCGTCCAAGCACTTCGGCGAGACAAGCCGACGCGACGTTAAATCCCTACTCCCCCCCTCGTTCTGACCACGGCTCTTTCCGAGGTGAGGTGAAACCGATCCCCTCCAGAGAAACTCGATCGTTTTTTGAAATTCCTTTTTTCAAAGAAATGGGAGAGATTCTCGGGAAGCGGCAGCCGACAAAGGAGGCGCCGAAAGGAAAGAGCTCACGATCCTCTCCCTCTCTGACGTTGCGGCGTCGCGGCGTTGCGTGAGAACTGCTTTAGGATTTCAATCCCCCTCTTCGATTTACCCTCTCAAATCCATATTTATTTTGGACGGATATGGAGAGGAGACCTTTAAAAAAAGATTGTCTTTTACTCAAAAAACTTTTTGATCCCCTCCTCCATGAAATCGCCTCTCACCAGTCGAAATAAAATCATCGCGATTACGCTCATGAATCTTTGTATCCTCGGCTATCTCGGCTGGTTACTCTGGACGCTTCAACAACCAAAAAAAATCATCCCCGCCTCCAAATCCTCAGCCACTTTGATTCCAACCGAAACGCTCGTTGCCCAAATTCTTGCTCCAAATACTGCCGCCGATCGTCTTGCAAAAATCGCCCAAATCCCTCCGACGGCGACCCTTGATCAGATCAAACCCCTTGCGGTGACTTGGCGAATCGACTGGAACGGCTATCAGACCATGAAGGAACTCGAAAAGGTTCAATCGCTCGCTCAAATCAATGCCCTTTTTCTCCGGACTCCAGGCGGGAAGGTACTGATGGCTCAAGGGATGGCCTCGCTCCTTTCTCAGGAAAAACAGTCGATCTTAATCCGAAATCGAGCCTACTTTGATCTTTGCAATGCCTGGGTGACCCTCGATCAAGAAATCCGTCAAGCCCGTCAGACCCAAACCCAAACGCCACTCGATCCAAAGGTTACCTCCTTACTTCCCCAGTGGCAAAAGGAGCAAAAGGAGCAAAAAGAACTCACGATCCTTTTTAAACAAGTGACCTCAATTTTAGATCAAGCCAATGATCATCCGCTGCTTCCTTTACGAATACAGGCAAAGGCTTATTTTGCGAAACAATCGCCTCAAGACTTTGATCCCAAAGCCCTCGAACAGGAGCTCCTGCTTCTTCAAAAACAATTTTCCCGCGAAGAACGAATCCAAATCGAGATCCTCAAAGCCCTTCTCACCCTCTCCTCACCACGGGGAATCGAAAATGCTATAGCGATTGTGAATTCCCCCTCCTCCTCGGAGAGTTCGATCAAAACGGCGATCGCCTATTTACGAGAACAAAAATCGACAAAAGTCCAAGAGACCTTAGCGAAAAAACAATTCCCCTTTCCCGACCTCGAAGAGGAACGCCTTAAAGCCTTAGAACGATTCAAAACCCCTTAAATACATTGTCTCGCGCAACGACGCAACGACGCGACGTTAAATCCCTACTCCCCCCCCTCGTTCTGACCACGGCTCCTCCGAGCCTCCTCCCTATTTTTAAAAAGTTCTCGAAAACGAGCTTTCGATTCCTTTTTAAAAACAGGGATCTATCGCTTACGCTCTTGGGGTCAGAACTTTCCCCCTTCATACAAAAAATCCGAGAATTTCTCACTGAGAGGATGGTGAGCTCTTTCCGAGGAGAGGTGAAACCGATCCCCTAAAGAGAAACTCGATCGTTTTTTGCTCCGAAAACTTTCGGAGTTCAAAGAAACGGGAGAGATTCTCTGGAGGCGGCAGCCGACGAAGGAGCCGCCGAAAGGAAAGAGCTCACGATCCTCTCCCTCTCTGACGTTGCGGCGTAGTGTCGTTGCGTGAGAACTGCTTTAGAATTTCAATCCCCCTCTTCGATTTTTCCTCTCAAATTTAGAGTTATTTTGGACGGTAGTGTAAGAATAAAACCTCTTTTCATGCATTCTTACTTTCCTCAGAGAGACTGGTTTTAAAAATTTATTTTTGACCAAAGGGCAGTATATTTTGTCGCTATTGCCATTATTTCTATCTTAGAATATATATAGATCGATCTTCATTTTTTAGCAAAAAACAGCTTGTAACCCTTTTAGATCTCTTTATCACATCTGTTCATGAAATCCCCGCTTTATCAAGGAGCAATACTCCTCATCCTAACCTCTGTAATTCTACAGGCGAGCGAGCCCAAGACGGGGACCTTGATCCAGTTCGGGGCACTCGGAGGCTGGGTCGTTTATACCTCCTATAAAGTGATCCGCAGCCTGATTAAAAAACGATAACCCTCCCCCACTGTAGACCTTTCCCCCCGTGAAAACCGATTTAAAACCAAGATTTGGATTAACCGCCACGGCCGCCACTCTTCGCCAAGTTTTTAAATCCATTTTAAACCGCTTATCTTCACAAAACCAAGAGGAGCTTTTAGCGACGAAGAGTAAAATAGGCAGAGTCATTTCTGTTTGGCAGGGGGTTGAAGGGCTGCAAATCAGCACTCATCTAAAAAAGCTAAATAGCTTAAATTCAGTTTTGACCACGAATCGACACGAATTTACACGAATTCAAAACAGGGTAAATTTCGTTCAGGAACGAAATAAGAACCAAGAGCGAAATCATCTTCAAGAACGCATTCTTGAGAGTGATTTGAATCACGGTTCCCCACTCAAAAGTCTTTTTGAGTGCTCCCCTGTTTTAATTGCCTTTTCCTTTGTGACTTTGTGCCTTCGTGTGAGACCGGTTTTCAATGCTATTTATCCGTGTAAATCCGCGTTATCCGTGGTTAAAAATGCCTTCCGCAGGTCCGACCGAAGTGCTTGGACGAAGGCGGATTCCTCCCCATCAGCCAAAAGTCGCTTTGCGACTGTACAGTCCATCAGCCCATTTGCCGCTATTTCTCTCATCCTATCCATCCTGCTCATCCCTGTTCATTTTGGCCTCTCCCAAGTCACCGCCTTCCCCTACACCACCTCTTTTGAATCAACCGAAGGCTACACCCTAGGCTCTCTCTCCGCTCAAACCGGTAAGCCGTGGTCCTTGACCTCCGGCACGGCCTCGATCACCAATGGCGCCGCCTTTGCAGGGGGTCAATCGCTCCTGATCAATCCCGAAGCGAAGATCAAACTCACGCTGACCGCCGCTCTCTCGCAAAACAAAATTAGTTACTACGATTTCTACCTCAAAGGGGTTGCGGGATCGCTTACCGAACTCCAAAAGATCACGAGCTCCCCATCCGCAATCTTGATGGCGCTGGTCGCCAATGGAACGCAAGCGGAGCTTTACGTCGCCGATGGGAATGGTCTCGGAGGGGTGAGTTGGATCTCCACCGGTCGAAAATGGCCCATGACGAATAATCTCAGTGATGGCTGGCAACGATTGACGGTTCGAGTCGATACGGCAAATACAAGCTGGGATCTTTATTTGAACGGTCAACCGGCGGTCTTCGATCTAAACTTCGCCAAAGATAAATCCTCTTTAACTTATTTTGATCTCAAAGGGGGACTGGTCCAATCGACCGGACTCGATCAATTTGGAGCCCATGCAACCAATCCACTCTTCACCGACTCCGATAACGATGGAATCGATGATGCCTACGAAATCACCAATGGATTGAATGTTGGAGTCAATGATCGTTACAGCGATCTTGATGGGGATGGCGTCAACAATCTTTTAGAATTTGCCCAAGGAACCGCAGCCGGTTCCGAGATCCCGTATATGGAGGGATTTGAAGGGTATCTCTTAAACACCCTTTTATCCGGAGTGAACAAATGGAGTTCGACCGGAACGGGAAGCGCGACGGTCCAAGGCTCGAGCTTTAAAGAGGGGAGCAAAGCCCTGAAAGTCACCGGCAATAACTACGTGCTCAAACGAGATTTTACGACCCGAGAAAAACAGGTCTGGCTCGATCTTCAGGTCAAGCCGAACAAAATGACGGGAACTGGAACGCCGACGATCAACAGTTCGATGGCGAGCGGATTTTACTTTGATAACACCGGAAAACTCAAGGTTTACGATGGAACCAGTAAGAGCTGGCAAACGGTGACGCAAAATGGGGTCGATACCAGTCAGTGGCAACGAGTGACGGTCTATCAAGATTTTAACACGCAAAAATTTAGTACGTGGATCAACGGAGTCAGAGTCGCCGAAAACTTCGGCTTCGCCAATCCCCGAACGACCTTCAGTAAATTTCAGATCGAACCCGGTAATGCCGATGCCTTTTTGGATGGACTCTCGGTTAAACTCACCGAACCGACGGGACTCGATAATGATGGCGATACCTTAAGTAACGCCTTGGAGATCTCTTTGGGAAGTAACCCGAACAATGTCGATAGTGACAGCGATGGAATATTAGATGGACTCGAATACGCCGCCGGAACCGATCTAATTGAGAAAGATACCGATGGGGATGGGATTGCTGATGGAACCGAAAAGACGAATGGAACCAATCCCCTCGAAGCCGTTCCGTTCACTGAGGGCTTTGAAAGTTATCTCGCCAACAGCAATATTCATCAACAAGGCCGCTGGCTCTCCAGCAACGGGGCCACGGGAACGGTGGTGACCGCCGAGAAGCAGGCCGGAAATCAATCGCTTAAAATAAGAGGAACCCAAGCCACTGCCTCGCTTCAGAAGAATCTTCGCTCCTCCGAGTCGTTGGTCTGGAGTGATCTTTATTTAAAGCCGGTCAAACGAGATGGAACGATCGCTCCGACTTTAGGAGCCGATGCCGCCGTCGGCTTTTATTTCGATAAAGATGGCAAACTTCGAATTTATAACGGAACGACCGCTCAATGGGTGACCACGACCTCAATCCTTCCTGCTGGCAACAACTGGCAACGCTTGACCCTCTCGCAGAACTTTACGACCAAGAAATTTTCGCTCTGGTACAACGGCAAGCTGATTGCCCAAGATTACGGTTTTGCTAATCCCAAGAATAGTTTCTCCTTCGTTCGAGTCAGTGCCAGCACCGGCGCCGATACCTACCTCGATACCTTGAGCACGAGTAATATTCAGCCGATCGGTTTAATCCCATGGCTCGACTCTGATGGGGATGGACTCAGTGATGTTTGGGAACAGCAATACTT
>CAMCYL010000117.1 GCA_945883905.1 Akkermansia muciniphila
CAAAGTGAAAGCCTCACTTCGGGCGACAAAGGCGCGGACTCAAGAAACACTTCTTCAAGCCATCGGTCATGCCCTCAACCAAGTCACACCACAAGACGCTGTCGGTTGGTTTACTTCATGTGGCTATAGTTTTAATTAAAATGCTCTAGTGGACACTAATAGCCTTTCATTTGCTTAATCCGAGGGGCCGTCTACTGTGTGAAGAATGAATCGAGTCGTTCAACCAGAAATTTTAGACTCACTGCCTTATGACCATCCGGAGGCGATCTTAAATCGAGGTGATTTACGTCGAATTCATGCCTGTTTTCAAACCTTTCCATGGTTTTTAAAAGCGTTAAAAAATTATTCCACGTCGTCGAACCGCTCTCCAGCGATCCTCGAAATAGGGGCGGGAGAAGGGGATCTGATTCGATTTCTTGATAGGGAGGGATTCAAAATCGATGGACTTGATTTAGTCCCTACTCCAAAGCAGTGGCCTCAAGAATTGAATTGGTGGCAGTCGAATATTTTGAATTTTACCAATTGGAATTCGTATCCGATCGTGATGGCAAACTTAATTCTTCACCAATTTCAAGATCAAGAATTGAAACAACTGGGGGAACGACTTCAAGGAGTGCGTCTTTGTATTTTTAATGAGCCACTTCGAACTCGATTTCATCAAGTGATGTATCGCGGTTTTTCGCGGATGATGGGAATGAATCACATCAGTCGTCATGATGGAGAAGTCAGTATTCAGGCCGGATTTATCAAAACAGAACTGCCAGAACTATTGGGGCTTCATCATTCGGAATGGGATTGGTCTATTCAATCAACGGTCACCGGATTTTATCGTTGTATAGGATTCCGAAAGTGAAACGTCCTTTGCCGATGGAGATTCATGGAGCGGGAGTTGCCGGAATGGGATTGGCGGTTCTGCTTTCAAGTCGAGGGATTCCAGTCAAAATTATCGATCGCTCAACCGGACCTCAACATCGTGTGTGCGGGGAGTTTATGCGGGGATTGAATTCTCAACTGATCGATCAATATGAATTAAGTTCAATTTTGCATGAGGCGCCACAACATCGGAAAGTGGCGTGGTTTTTTGAGGATAAATCGCTGCTTCAATTTGATTTGCCTGAAGCGGTTTATTCGGTCGGGAGACCCTCTTTGGAGCGTTATTTAAAAAAGCGATGTGAGGAGTCAGGGGTTGAATTTGTTTTTAATGAGAGAGGAATTCCAAAAAACGAGGGAACGGTGATTGCGACGGGACGACGAAGAACTTTCGATTCTCCTTGGTTTGGATTTAAGATTCATGTGCGTAACATCGCATTGAGGAGTGACCTAGAGATGCACCTTTCTCCTTGTGGTTATGTGGGACTGAGTACGATCGAAAAGGGTTGGGTGAATGTGAGCGGAATTTTTAAATCAGGATCGATCGAGACGGAGGGATTGAAAAAAGGGAATCTTCCAATCCACCGAATGCAGGCACTTTTAACCCGCATGGGATTTGCACGTTTATCCGATCGACTTGAGGAGGCAGTGGCGGAGCCTGAGAGTTTAAAATCGACTTCCGGAATTGTTTTTGGATTTCAAAAAAGTAAATCAATTGAATTAGCGATTGGAGATGCCTTTGCTTTTATTCCTCCTTTTTCTGGCAGTGGAATGGCCATGGCACTTCAAGGAGCGCAGATCGCGGCAAGAGTAATCGAGCGGTATTCAAGAGGAGAGGAGGCTTGGGAGAAAGTCTGTCGAGAAGTTCGTCGAGAGCTTAAAAACCGCTTTTCGAAAAAAATATTTTTTGCCCAAGCATTCCATTATTTGATGAGTTCCTCGCAGTTTCAACCTTCGCTCGTGAAAATTGCTCGCTCTGGGTTACTGCCAATAAAACCAATCTTGTGGGGGATTTCATGAAAGTTTCATTAGTCTCGTTAGAGACAGCCACTCCCGATCATCGCTTTGCCCAAGCGGAATGTTGGGAGATTCTTCAGCAGACAAAAGATCTGCATCAACTCACTCCTGTTGCAATGAGGATCTTAGAACGGGTTTTGACTAATGATAATGGAATTGATTTCCGTTATTTTGCGATAAATCAATTAGAGACCTTAGTCGCGGCGAATGCAGATCAACTCAATCAATACTTTCAAAAAGCGGCACCTGCACTTGCTGAAAAAGCACTACAAAAAGCATTGGATCGTGGGGGAATCAAAGTGGGGGAGATCGATGCCTTGTTTGTCTGCACTTGTACCGGTTATTTATGTCCTGGGATTTCGAGTTATCTTGCAGAACGAATGAAATTGGGGTCATCGGTTTATCTTCAAGATCTTGTGGGACATGGCTGCGGAGCGGCGATTCCAATGCTCCGTTCAGCCTCAGGATTTTTAGCCGCGAATCCGAATGCCGTGGTTGCCTGCGTTGCGGTGGAGATCTGTTCTGCGGCCTTTTATTTAGATGAAGATCCGGGGGTCCTGATTAGTTCCTGTCTTTTTGGAGATGGTGCCGCCGCATTAATTTTAAAAAACGAAAATGAGGATTCTTCGTTGTTGCCTTATTTAAATGATTTTCGAACCGCTCATCGTCCAGAATCCCGAGATCTCCTGAGATTTGAGATGAAGAATGGGATGCTCCGGAATTTATTAGATCGAACGGTTCCGCAGTTGGCATCGGAAGTCGTGAAAGAACTATGGGATCACTCGTTTTTAGGGGAATCGTTACCGGATCGAGTGATCTCCCATGCCGGGGGCCGGGATGTGATTGAAGCCATAGAGATACGTTTAGAAAAATATCATTTAGAAGAAAGTCGGATGATCTTAAAGAACTATGGGAATATGAGTAGTCCGAGCGTGTTGTTTGCATTAAAAGAGGGATTGAACTCCAAAAAAGAATCAGAGAAAAAATGGTGGCTCACCAGTTTTGGGGCCGGCTTTGCCGCTCACAGTTGCTCCTTAGTTTGGAACTAAAGGGGATTCAATTTTACGGCATGGGACAGTGGAGGAGTTTTTATTCTTAACCCTCATGTGACGAAATAATATCAATTCCTTTTAATCCAAAAAATGATGCCGCCTTAAGAAGATGACGATCATGAGAGTAAATCTCTAAAAAACCATGCTCTGAAGCGGATGTTAAATGAAGATAGCAGCGAACGATATAGTTAGAATCAAGATAGATCATTCGCGATCTCGCTCTTCAGAGATTATTTTTGACTTTAATAAGATACAAATTATTGTATCACAATGAAGACAGCAACGATTCGAGACTTAAGAAATAATTTTGCTCAACTTTCGGCATGGATCGACGACGGAGAGACGATCGAGATTACGAAACGAGGAGTCTCTTATGTTCAAGTGGTGCCGACGAAAAAAAGGACGATAAAAAGGCGTCCTGATTTTCATGAACGAGCGGTTCGCGGTTCGAAAGGGAAAGTGATTAATACCGAGAAAATCCTTCAGATGAATAAAGGGAAATATTGATGATTTATGCGGACACGAGTTTTTTGATTTCTTTGTATTTGAATGACATCCATTCCGAGAAAGCCTCTCGGTATATGAAGAAACATCATGATACATTGATGATGACCGCTTTTCAAAAGCATGAACTTCATAATGCCATACGCTTGGCCGTTTTTCGAAAAGAGATTGGAGTTGAGGCGAGAAAAGAGATTTTCTTGAATTTAACGCAAGACCTCGAACAGGAGATATTTCGATTTGTCTCCGTGGGGTGGGGTGATGTCTATCGAGAGACGGAACGATTAAGTCACCTTTACACCGAGAATCTTGGTAATCGTGGAGCTGATATTCTTCATGTGGCAATTGCTACGGTTTTGGGAGCAGAAACATTTTTGACTTTTGATAAAAGACAATCGCAATTAGCGAGAGTCGCTGGATTTAAATTGGGAATTCCAATGACTTAATAGTCCCTCACTGTTTTTAAAAAGTTCTCAAAAACAGGTTTCCGATCTCTTTTTTAAAACAGGGATCGGATTAATTTCCATTTTTTTGACTGTAAAGCGATGAGAAATACGGTCACGAGGAGCATTCCGATCGAGAGAGCTTGACCTTGGGTGAGTCCTGCCCAGAGATAGCCGATTTCGATATCGGGTTCTCGATACTGCTCTCCGAGAATTCTAAAAATCGCGTAGAGTGCCATAAAGCTGAGAGCGACGACTCCGGTTTTTTGTGTTCGATGTCGAATTATCCATAAAATCACAAACAGGATGAATCCTTCTAAAAGGGTCTCGTAGAGTTGTGAGGGATGACGGGGAACCGATTCTCCCATGATGAGAGGAGCGTGGGGGAAAATAACCGCCCAAGAGACCTCGGTGGGTCGACCCCAAAGTTCTCCATTAATAAAATTAGCGATCCGTCCAAGCCCGAGTCCGATCGGGGTGCAAAGGGCCGCGGCATCCGCCAGTTGGTAAAAGGGAATTTGGACTTTTCTTGCAAACCAAAGCATGGCGATAATCACCCCTAAGATCCCCCCGTGACTGGCCATTCCTCCCTCCCAAACTTTGAAAAGAAAGAGCGGATTTTGAAAAAAGAGCTCTCGACTGTAGAATAAACAGTAACCGAGTCTTCCGCCGACAACGACTCCGATCAGACAAGCGATAAAAGTAAAGTCATCGGCCTGTTGAGTGTTCAGATGAAGCCACCCCTTCTTCATCTGATAGCGGAGGCCGTAGTAAAGAGCCAAAAAGCCGAGCATATAGGCAAGTCCGTAGTAACGGATTCCGATGTTTCCCGTAAAATGAATGAGAAAGGGACTGAGATCATGAACGTAGTAGGCAAGCATTGAAATGGAGTATAACGAAAAATAGAGGATTCAAAAGCGAGAAAATGACTTTAATGATTTTCTGTTTTGGCAGCTACTGATTTAAAACCTGCTTTCAACCTAAAATCGGCAATCCACTTAACCACAGAATACACAAAATACACAGAAAGAAGATGTTAAGCAAAAAAAGAGTTATTTTTTCCTTCACCCAGCGGGTGAATCCCCTGTTTTTTATAAACCCTTAAAATTCAGTGTGTTCTGTGTAT
>CAMCYL010000118.1 GCA_945883905.1 Akkermansia muciniphila
ATCCTCTAGTCCGCAGTTGAGATTAAAAAAAGGTATTGAAAATTGATGTAAGATATTGAAGTTCATAGGGATCTATGAACAACAAAGAGAAAGAAGCTCTTCACCTCGCAGGTGAAGAGCAATTTGAGTTTCCAACGGATGGCGGGAAGGTGGTTGTAAAGTTAACAGACGAGGTGTTAACGCCTTTTGGAGGAATGGTTCCCTTTGCTGCATTTTTAAAAAACACGGGGATCTTAGAGCAATTAGTAGACTCGTGTCCTTTGGTAAGAACCAGTCCCAATGCATCGAAGGTACGAGATGTGGTGACAAGTTTTTTAATTACAGCTCTGTGTGAAGGAAAGCGATTTTCGCACGTGCATCGATTTCGAGAAGATCCGATCATTGCACAACTTTTTGGATTAAACAAAGTGGTGAGTGATGACACGATTCGACGGTTTTTAAGAAGCGTACCAGAAGATCGAGCGCAAAGATGGATTGAGGAAGTGCTTCGTCCTTTGTGGGGAGCGATTCCGGATCATTTTATATTGGATTGGGACTCCACCGTGTTGGTTCGTTATGGGGATCAAGAGGGAGCGGTACTGGGATATAATCCAGAAAAGAGAGGGCGAAAAAGTCATCACCCTCTCTTGGCAGTGGTGGCAGGAACTCGAATGTGTTTGGGTTATCGATGGAGACCCGGAAATGCAGTGAGTGCTACTGAATGGAAGGAAGCGATGGAGAGTGTTTTAGATACCCTAGGATCACGACGTCCGTGGTTGAATCGAGCGGACATGGGTTTTTCCAGTGAGGAGATTATGGCATGGCATGAAAATCGGGTCGATGCTCCGAAGTATTTATTTAAGCTAAAAATCACGAGCAATGTTCGTCGTGCTTTTGCAAAGCTTTCCGAAAAAGATTGGCACGGACCGGCGAACCAAGGGGTGATGCAAGTGGCTCAAACAAAAGTAAAACTTCATGGGTGGAGTAAAGAGCGAAGAGTGATTATGGCACGTCGAGCTCTGGGCAGTTCTCAATGTCTCGCCAGCGATCCGATGTTGTGGAAAGAGGTGGCGTATGAATTTGAAGCTTATGTGACGAATTTAGAAGAACATGAAGCCAGTGATTGGCAAATTATTGATCTCTATCGAAAAAGAGCAGATACAGAAAACGTTTTTGATGAACTCAAAAATCAATGGGGATTTTGTGGATTTTCGAGTCGGTACAAACAAGTCACGGAGCTCTCAGCGAAATTAATGATTTTAACCTATAATCTATGGAACTTGTTTTTGAGACTCTTAAAACCAGAGAAACACTTTGAAGCCATTAGCACAAGAAAATGGTTTTTACTTATTGCCGCCAGACTGGTCAAAAGCGGAAGACAAAAGACTCTTCAAATAGCCGTCACTCAAAGCTGGTGGGAGGAGCTAAAGCTCGGATTTCAAAGACTTTGCGATTGGATCAAAGCAACTGCTCCGCAGTTGAAAATCCAAAACCAAAAAATCGCAGACTTTTCCGGAATGAAACAAAAATCCCAACCCTTTACCCACCAATCTTTATGCCCCAACTGCGATTTTTAGGATGAAGCAGGGCTCGTTGGGATTAAAAATAAGTGGATCGATCTTTTCTTGAACAACAAACCTTGGATCGTCTCATGGGCTCCTCTGCCAAAGGAACCGAAGCTCCTAAAACATTACACAAGAGGGCGAGGTGACTTCAACAGAGGAACCAGCCCTCTTTTGAGACCTCCGTTGGTGCCAAAAAAAATGCTTTTGCTTACCTCTAATCACGAATCTGAGACAAAAATAATCTATTAATTTTTATCCCCCATGAGAACAAATTTTCCTGTTTCAACATGAATCGAATAGAAGATCATTTTTTTGGTTTCTTTTTTTATGAGATCACTTCTTAACCCTAATGTCAGAGTGAGTTCCTGATTTCGATTTATTTTAGAATTTAAAAACTTAAGTCTTCCGGACGGATAAACCTCCATGATTTTAAAAACAGGTTTTTCAAAGTTTGTTAATGTTTGTTTTAAATCCTGAGTTTGCAATGCTTCTATGAGGGTTGAATAACCTTCTTCTCTGTAAAAATCGATTCCAGGGGGAAAAACCCACGCTTTTCCAAGGGGAATCCATTTTTGATTCTCTATTTTGCCTCTCTGCAAACCTTGAGGCCACTGGTCATGATCTCCCCACCAAATCAGGATAATCGGATGATTAAAAGTCTTTGCCTCTAGTAAAGCGAGTTGAGTTTGTGACTCAATTTCGTTCACGATTTCATTTATCTGATTTCTTTTTTGTGATTCTGAAATGGAGGGAATCGATAAAGCGCCGAAAATACCAATAATGGCAATCACCATAAGAAGCTCGATTAAGCTAAATCCTTTTAATTTTTTAGTTTGCTCCGTCGACACGTATTATACCTTTCTCGTTTAAAAGAACCAAGAGATTCAATCCCCTCTCTAAACATAGACTAGAGCTTTGAAAAGCTGAATTTTTATAATTCGATCTCATCGACTCATTTTAAATCTTAGAATGAAAGACCTGCTCCAAGATAATAAGTTCTTTCGGGTGCAGGAGCAATCGCACTGTTTCCATTAGTCGTGTAATAGTCTTCATCTAAAAGATTGTGAATACCTGCCATAATTTTTAAGTGATCTTTAATAATCCAATAATCGACATTAAAATCCCAAACCATGAAGCCTGGAACATTCGAGTTTAAGTTATTGTCAGCACTAGTAAAATAACGCTCTACCCATTGACCCGTCAAATTTACAAGGATTCGATTTTCATAGTTATAATAAACCCCTCCTTTTACAACAAAATCAGGGCTCAATACGACTTGTCTATCATTATTAATTCCTCCTTCTTGTTGGGCATCCATTAATAAAATGTTTCCTGAAAATGCAAGATCGCCCCATTCACTCGGCGAATAAACACTTCGACGCTCAAAAAGATCCTGCCACAAATGTGTTGCAACAATACGCATTTGCATTTCGGCACCACGAATGTAATTGCGAGTATTATCTTCAACAATAGTCACTCCGTTTCTTGTAAAACTTTGTTTTAAATTATCGTGATCAATAACAAATAAACTTGCCGAATAGTCGGACCAGGGGCGAATTTTTCCACGCCCTCCCGCTTCATATTTCAAAATTCGTTCCAATGAATAATTTCCGCTTGAAATTAGGGCACTCGATAGTGTTGATCCAGTTGTAAGAACATCGTACGAGACATGATCCTGCATGACGTTAAAAAAAAGTTCTGTCTGATTTAATATCTCATACGAAGTCGAAAGTGATAACTTCGGGACAACATCAACGATTGTACGATCGATTTGAGAAAATCCTCGAGTGCGTAGATGATTGAAATTATCATGAATCGCAAATGAGACAAAATCTAATCGGAAGCCAGGAGTGACCGAAAGCTTGCCCCATTGAAAGCGGTTTTCAGCAAAAATACCCCCGTCATATGTCTGTGCTGTGGATTCTGCTCGTCCGCGTGTATCGTTTAACGACAGAGCTGTTGTCAAAGCATTATTTAGAGTTTCACGATGACTGGAAAATTGCCCCCCTAAATTTAAAAGTTGTTTTTCTCCTTGAATATCCCACTGATGGGAAAGTTTTCCATTGGCCCCAATGACCGACGCTTTGCGTATATTTACGCTTGTAGTTGTATTAACGGTACTTGTTGCTCGACTTAGAGTTTCATTAATAAATCCATACCCATTTAATTCAAACTGAGTGACATCAGAAAGCTGATGATTGAGTTTTATGTATCCTGTGTCTCGATCATTCCAAACTCGAGTTCCATTTGAAGCCTGCGAAGCACCAAAATTTCTGTTAGATCCATATTGTATTGCAGTCAATGTGCCAGGCTCACCCGCTTCAAACTGATTTTTTACATAGCCAAGCGTAAGGAGGGTTTCTTTATTGAGATCAATAATAAATTTGGCGGACGCATAGTAATCACTAAAGTCGGCATTATGTCGTACTCCATCACTTTGGTTGTGGTTCATTGTTAGATAATAACCAAAAGAATCAACCGTTCCATCAATCGAGGAATTTGTACCATATTCTCCCGTACTTGAAAATGCATGGTTGGTTTTGAATCGTGCAACTGTATCCCTTGAAGG
Organism: Akkermansia muciniphila; assembly: GCA_945883905.1. Taxonomy (GTDB): domain Bacteria; phylum Verrucomicrobiota; class Verrucomicrobiia; order Methylacidiphilales; family CAMAQI01; genus CAMAQI01. The sequence goes on from CAMCYL010000118.1 coordinate 4,114, forward strand.
ATTCCGAGTCACATAGTTTATAGTATTAAATCCACTGGCACCTAAGAGATTGGAAGCGTTATTATAGTAATCAATTCGCTCAACATCTGCTAATTTTGGAAGAGCCAAAAAAAGCCCATCTGCCGCTTGACCTGGAATTCTAGCAAGAGGAATGCCATCGAACATATAATTTACATTCACTCCCCGAGTTTGTGTGCTTGTCGAGGAGTTTCCGTTCGTTAAAAAACTCGTTGTCGTAAGATTAAACAACCCCGGTATTTCAGTTGTCGACTGACGTTCATTTTTAATAGGGCTTTTGGCGTACTTCGCAACATTGACTTGAGTTGAAGGAAGTGTTGTCGAGTTAAAATAGGCCGCAGGATAATTGGCATTGGGTACATAACTAAAAAAAGGAGGAGCATCATTTTGAATTGGATCGTCCGTGAGATCTTTAAAAAGTAATTCTTGAGGAATATCCCACAAACGATCGACCATCTTTCTAAGAGTAACCGGCTCTTGAACAGTCGGCGTCTGACTTGTGGGACTCTGTGCGACAGAATTTTCCGCAATACAAAATGTATTTATTAAACCAAAAATAAATAAGTTAACGAATTTTTTCATTAGGGATAAATATGATAGTATGTTATAATTGTCAATTATTTGTTATAATTTATTTTTACCATAATTTACTGAATAAATAACAATTTTAAAAAGCTTCCCATTCTTCGGATGGGAACGGAGTTCTTGTTCGCAAAATTAAGTAGAGTAGGAAGGGTAGGTCGATAGACCTCCCTTCCCCTCATCAAACCGAACGTGCGGTTTTCCCGCATTCGGCTTTCGGAGGTGATTTTATCTTTAGGCATTTTGATTCTTCCATGGGGCGTTCATCGGGAAGCGAATC
>CAMCYL010000119.1 GCA_945883905.1 Akkermansia muciniphila
CGCAACGTCAGAGAGGGAGATGATCGTGAGCTCATTCCTTTCGGCGCCTCCTTTGTCGGCTGCCGCTTCCCGAGAATCTCTCCCGTTTCTTTGAAAAAAGGATTTTCAAAAAACGATCGAGTTTCTCTGGAGGGGATCGGTTTCACCTCACCTCGGAAAGAGCTCACGATCCTCTCAGTGAGAAATTCTCGGATTTTTTTTGTATCATGTGGGGAAGTTCTGACTCAAGAGCGTAAGCGATAGTTCCCTATTTTTAAAAAGGGATCGAAAGCTCGTTTTCGAGAACTTTTTAAAAATAGGGAGGAGGCTCGAAAGAGCCGTGGTCAGAACGAGGGGGGGGAGTAGGGATTTAACGTTGCGGCGTCGCGTCGTTGCGTGAGACAATGTATTTAAGTTTTTTTTGTTTTGGACAGTAGTGGTAAAGCATGTCACCAGAATGGTGAAAGAGAAATGGGTTAATCCCATTTCTTGCATTAGAAATTACTCCACACCCACTTGATTGCGACACGATCCTTGCCGCTCGAACTCCGTCACATTGGAAAGAGTTGTCATCGCAATATTCTCTAAGGCTTGCTCCGTAAAAAAGGCCTGATGACCAGTGATCAGTACATTCGGAAAGGTCATTAATCGTGCCAACAAATCATCCTGGATCACCTCCCCCGAATGATCATCAAAAAAGAGCGCCGATTCCTCCTCATACACATCGATCCCTAGATACCCAATCTTCCCCGACTTCAAACCCTCAATCACCGCAGTGGTCTCCACCAATCCCCCTCGACTTGTATTCAATAACACCACTCCCTTTTGCATTTTTTCGATCGCCTTCGCGTTAATGATATAATGGGTCTGCGGAAGCAAGGGACAGTGCAAACTAATAATCGACGATTTTTCAAGAAACTCCTCCCAGCCCACATACTCCACCCCTCGCTTGATCGCCTCTGGATTCGGATTTGGGTCAAATGCCAAGATCCGACATTGAAAACCTTTCATGATCTCCGCAAAACAAAGCCCGATCTTTCCCGTTCCGACGATCCCTACCGTCATCCCATGAAGATCAAATCCTAAAAGTCCTTCCAAGGAAAAATTTCCCTCGCGAACTCGATTGTGCGCCCGATGGGTCTTTCGATTGAGGGTCAATAGAAGAGCCACCGCATGCTCAGCAACGGCATAAGGAGAATAAGCAGGAACCCGAACGACTGAAATTTTAAACTCTCGTGCTGCGACGAGATCGACCTGATTATACCCCGCACTCCGTAAAGCAACGAGCTTCACTCCCAGTTGCGAAAGCCGCTCCAACAATGAACGCCCTAAAACATCGTTCACAAAAGTACATATCGCCTCATGCCCCCGAGCGAGTTCAACGGTCTGTTCGGTCAACCTCATCTCAAAATAACAGATCTGATGCCCATCGGTTAGATTCGCTTTTTTAAAAAATTCAATCTCGTAGGGCTTTGCATTAAAGAAGGCGATTTTCATATTTTTATTTTAAAACTAACGACATCACGCGCTCTAACGATTCTTGAGGAACTTGATCGGTCACATGCGATTCACCGATCTTCTTCGAAAGAATCCAACGATTCTTTCCTGCCTTCACTTTCTTATCCGTCCCCAATGCCCTGAAAATCGCCTCCGAGGAAAGCCCCTTCGCCTCAAGTGGCAAATGATATTGCGTCATCATCGCCTCAATCTCCGCCACTTCCGCTTTAGGCATTCCCGCCAACTCCTGAGAAAGATGGGCCGCCGCCCGCATTCCAATCGCCACCGCCTCTCCATGCAATAAAACTCCGTACCCCGCCCCGTTCTCAATCGCATGACCCAAGGTATGACCAAAATTCAAAAGCGCGCGAAAACCCAAGGTCTCTTTTTCATCTTTCGCCACAATCTCCGCTTTGATCTCAATACAGCGTTGAATCATCTTTCCACGATCTAAATCTGTCATCGATTTCAATGAATCAAACAAAGCCCGGTCCGCTATCACTCCGTATTTAATCACCTCTGCCATCCCCGCGGCATATTCCCGTGGAGGAAGGGTGAGGAGAAAATCAAGCTCCACAATCACAAGATCCGGCTGATAAAAGGCCCCCACAAGATTTTTCCCCTCCGGAAGATTCACTCCTGTTTTTCCTCCCACGGAGGAATCGACCATCGCTAATAAACTGGTTGGAATTTGAACAAAAGGAACCCCTCTGAGATAAATGGCTGCCACAAACCCCGCCAGATCTCCCACGACTCCCCCCCCCAAAGCAATCACCGCGGAGCCGCGATCCAATTTTGCTTGCGCCATCTGAGAAAGAATCGGTCCCAACGAATCCATGCTTTTGGTTCTCTCCCCCGCCTGGACAGTGATGGTTAAAACCTTAAATCCTGCCGCCTGAAGGATCGATTGAACTTTGGCTCCATGGAGAGGGAATACATTCTCATCGACAATCAAAGCCACCGATTTTGACCAATCGGTCTGAGCAGAAAGAAACTCTGCAAATCCGGAGAGAACCCCTGCACCGATCCAAATCGGATACTCAGTTTTGGCCACACGCACTTGGACGATCGACTTCATATCCATGAATTAAGCGGATTTCTCAAATCACAAAAGGTAATTTTAACCCCTCATCCTTTCCTAAGAGAGTTCCTGATTCTTTTGGAAAGGATTTGAATCTCGATCCACGGCTTGCCCTCGACCCGTAAACTACGGTAGGCTTTCTTTCCATGAAAGAGACCCGAAAATCAAAACCGGAAAAAAGGCCGAAAAAGAAACTCGTTAAGGCCATAGAAATTCCGATTCTCTCGGTTCCCTCATCAAAAGTACCCCCAAAGGCGGGGGCTAAAAAATCTCTCTCGACTTTAAAAAAGCTAGAAAAAAAACCGGCCCCCCTTTCTACCGCTCCCCCAAAAATCGCTCGAGCAAAAAAAACTGTTTCCAAGGTTGAGAAAAAAGCTCCCGTCGTCCGACTTCTTTCGGAGATCGATCAGAAACTGAAAGTCCTCATGGTCGCCTCCGAGTGCACCCCTTTCGCAAAATCAGGGGGACTTGCCGATGCGGTTGCCGGACTCTCAAAGGTCCTTCACCAAGCAGGCCATACCGTGCGAATTGTTCTTCCGCTTTACCGTTTGATCGATCGAGCTCGGTGGAATATTGAATTTAAACATTCGGTTTGTGTTCATATGGGAATGGGGGAGGAGATCTGGATCGGACTCTATCAAGGATTGCTCGATGACAAAGTTCCGGTCTGGTTTATTGATTACGATCGCTTTTTTGGTCGTCCTGGAATCTACGATCATCTGAATCAAGAATATCCAGATAATCCTTATCGGTTTGCACTCCTCTGCAAAGCAGCGATGCAAATTTGTAAAGATACAAACTTCATTCCAAAAATTATCCATGCCCATGATTGGCCCGGAGCCCTCGTGGCCCCTTTTCTGAAAACGTGGGACCGAGTTTTCTCTCCTCTCTCCCATACCGCCAGCGTCTTAACAATTCATAATATTGGCTATCAAGGAAAGTATCACTCCGGCGTCTGGGATTTTTGGGGAATGGGGATCGAACATTTTCATGCCGAGGCCTTTGAAGATTTTGGGCAAGTGAATCTCCTTAAAGGGGGTCTCTATTTCGCAGATGCGATCACGACGGTTTCACCGACTCATGCCCGAGAAATTCTCGAACCGATCGGAGGTCAAGGTCTTGCCCCCTCCGTCGCTCGTCGTTCGCAAGATTTTATGGGAATTTTAAATGGGGTCGATTCCGATCATTGGAATCCGGAGAACGATTCATTAATCCCAGCCCCTTTTTCTGCTCAAGATCTTCGGGGAAAGCTCACTTGCAAAATAGCCCTCCAAAAGGAGTTCGGATTGGAGTCACGTCCCGATATTCCAGTTTTCGGACTGATCTCCCGCTTCGTTCATCAAAAAGGATTGGCCCTCCTTCAAGAGATCCTTCCGACGGCACTCGATCAGATGGTGGTTCAATTTGTATTCCTCGGAAACGGAGATCCTGCGATTGAGTCATGGGTTTCAGAGATGATCTCTCGTTATCCTGGAAAGGTCGGAGGATTTATTGGCTTCAATAACCCCCTAGCCCACTTGATCGAAGCCGGGAGCGACTTCTTCCTCATGCCCTCCCTTTACGAGCCCTGTGGATTAAATCAGATCTATTCCTTGAAATACGGAACCCTCCCGCTGGTGCGTGCAACCGGGGGACTGGAGGATACTGTGATTGCTTACAATGAAGCCGAAGGAGGGGGAACTGGATTTAAGTTCCATGAGCCATCAAGTCTCTCACTTCTTCATACCCTCGGCCTTGCGGTCTCAACTTGGTACGATCGTCCCCATCATATCGCCCAGATGCGACTCAATGCGATGGCCCAACACTTTACTTGGGAAGATGTATTACCTGAGTATCTGAAGGTCTACCATCAAGCGATCCATCGACGATCTCTTTGGCATTAATGCATTAGTGTCCATGCCACTAAAACAAAAAACCTTAAATACATTGTCTCACGCAACGACGCCACGACGCGACGTTAAATCCCTACTCCCCCCCTCGTTCTGACCACGGCTCCTCCGAGCCTCCTCCCTATTTTTAAAAAGTTCTCGAAAACAAGCTTTCGATCTCTTTTTAAAAACAGGGATCTATCACTTACGCTCTTGGGTCAGAACTTCCCCACATGATACAAAAAAATCCGAGAATTTCTCACGGAGAGGATCGTGAGCT
>CAMCYL010000120.1 GCA_945883905.1 Akkermansia muciniphila
ACGTTGCGTCGTCGCGGCGTTGCGTGAGACACTGTTTTAGAATTTCAATCCCCCGTCTTGGATTGGGTGAAAATAAGTTTGACGGGTATTCATGAGATCATGAGTATTTACGAAAACAGTTTTCTGCTTTTTTTTGTTTTTGATAAGTCACCAGCGAACCTCATTTGCACCCGTAGTGTTTTAGACCCATAAGATTTGATTGTCCTCTTACAGATCCTCGGTTAGATCGGGGGATGTCTTCTGTGATCCCCGCTTTAATCGTGATTCCTGCACGTTATGCCTCGACCCGTTTTCCCGGAAAGCCGCTGGCGATTTTGAACGGGAAACCGATGATTCAATGGGTTTGGGAGGCCGCGATAAAATCTAAAAGAGCCTCCCGTGTCCTCATCGCAACGGATCATGATTTGATTTTTAAAACTGTTCAGTCGTTCGGGGGAGAGGCGATGATGACGAAAAAATCTCATCCCTCAGGAACAGATCGCATGGCCGAAGTAGCGCGTAAAATCAAAGCGAAGGTTTACCTCAATCTCCAAGGGGATGAGCCGTTGGTCACCCCTGAGGTGATCGATCAGTTACTTCGAGGGATCGGAAATTCCCCGATGGCGACACTCGTTCATCGGATCGATTCTTTAGAAGAATTTCATCGTCCAGATGTGGTCAAGGTGGTCAGAAATACAAAGGGAGAGGCCCTTTATTTTTCTCGCTCCCCTTTGCCTTATCTCCGAGAAAGCGGAATTCCCCTTTTACGACATGTTGGAATTTATGCTTTTCAAGCGAAAGCCTTACGCCAATTTGTCACATGGAAGCCGAGTTCGCTGGAGCGCGCAGAAAGCCTTGAACAGCTTCGAGCGATTGAAAATGGAATGCAGATCCGTGTTCTGGAGACCCCTTTTCAATGTTTCGGCGTTGACACTCCTGAGGATCTGCTTCGGGTGATCAAACGGATGAAGCCGTCTGAAGTACAAGGTAAAAATTTAAAAAAAGCTAAAGGATCGAAACGATGAAATATATTTTTGTCACAGGTGGGGTGGTCAGTTCTCTCGGAAAAGGACTTGTTGCAGCGGCCTTAGGGACACTTCTGGAAAGTCGTGGACAACGAGTGGTTCTTCAAAAATTTGATCCCTATCTCAATGTCGATCCAGGAACGATGAGTCCTTTTCAGCATGGCGAGGTTTACGTTCTTGCCGATGGAGCAGAGACCGATCTGGATTTAGGTCACTACGAACGCTTTACCTCCACGGATTTAAGTCGTCGGAATAATCTCACCGCAGGGCAGGTTTACGAGACGGTCATCGCCAAAGAACGCCGAGGGGATTACCTCGGAAAGACCGTGCAGGTCGTCCCTCACGTGACTGATGAGATCAAATCACGGATTCGAGAAGTCGGACAAAATCAAAATGCCGATATTGTCATTACGGAAATCGGAGGAACCACAGGAGACATCGAGGGGCTTCCATTCCTCGAAGCCATTCGTCAATTTGCGTTGGAGGTCGGTCCGGATAATATCTGTTTTATTCACGTGACGCTGCTCCCCTATATTAAAGCGGCCGGGGAATTAAAGTCGAAGCCGAGTCAACAAAGTGTGGCAAAGCTGCGCGAAATCGGGATTCAACCTCATATCCTCGTCTGTCGTACCGATCAACCGATCGATCGTGAAATGCGCCAAAAACTTTCGCTGTTTTGTAATGTACCGATTGAATCGGTCATCGAAGAGCAAGATGTCGCCCATACGATTTATGAACTTCCACTTGTTCTTCAACGCGAACGGATGGATTCTCTCGTTTGTAAATACCTTCGTCTCGATCCAAAACCGGCGGAGATGACCGCTTGGCGGGAATTCGTTGATCGGGTGATTGCCCCGAAATATCACATCAATATCGCCGTGGTCGGAAAATATATTGAGCACCAAGATGCCTATAAAAGTATTTACGAGTCTCTCACCCATGCGGGAGCAGCGGCCGATACGCGTGTGGATGTCCATCGAATCGATTCCGAGGATATCGAGGCGGAAGGGGCGGAGAAGTTTTTGATGGGAATGGATGGAGTTCTGGTTCCGGGGGGATTCGGAATTCGGGGCGTCGAGGGCAAGATCCTCGCGGCTAAATATGCTCGTGAGAAAATGATTCCTTATTTAGGACTTTGCTTAGGAATGCAAATTGCGGTGGTGGAATTTGCGCGAAACGTCCTCGGACTCACACAAGCGCACAGCACCGAATTTAATCCTCAAACTCCGGATCCAGTGATTGCACTGATTGAAGAGCAAAAACAGGTAACAAATAAAGGGGGATCGATGCGACTAGGAAATTATCCCTGCGTTTTAACCCCTGGCTCTCTCTCTCAAGCGGCTTATGGGAGTGCTGAAATTGTCGAGCGCCATCGACATCGCTTTGAATTTAATCCTGCCTATCGAGTCCGCATGGAGGAGAAGGGACTCCTCATCGCTGGGGTCTCACGAGAGGAAAAGCTAGTGGAGTTGATCGAAGTGAAGGGGCATCCTTGGTATGTAGCTTGTCAGTATCACCCCGAATTTCTTTCCAAACCGAATCGTGCACATCCCCTCTTTTTTGGATTTGTGAATGCCGCACTGAAAATTGCAGAAAGACTGCATCTCTAAAAGAAGAGGCGTTATGGTTTATCCGATTGTTCGATATGGCGATCCGGTGCTTCGTCAAAAAGGAAAGATAATTCCTGTGGTCACCCAAGAGATTCGAAAACTGGTCGAGGATCTCTTAGAGACCATGAATCATGCGGAAGGAGTCGGGCTTGCCGCTCAGCAGGTGGGGAAAGCCCTCCAGCTCGCCGTTGTTGATGTGACCCTAGTCACGAATCGGGAAAGTCGAATGTGGATTAAAGATCAATCGGTCGATCCTCTCGAATATATGCCCCTTATTCTTTTAAATCCGACAATCGAATTGACGAAGAAAAAAGTATTTGGAAATGAGGGCTGTTTGAGTTTTCCAGGATTAGGGTTTGATGTCCCTCGATCCACGCGAATCAAAGTGAAAACCCAAACGATGGATGGAAAAGTTTTTGAATTTGAGGCAGGCGGTCTGCTCGGTCGAGCGATTCAACATGAGTTCGATCACCTCCAAGGGAAGCTCTTCATTGATCATCTCGACAGCGAAGGGAAGCGAGAGATTAAAGAGGATCTCAATCTTCTTCTTCAAGGAAAAGAGATTCCCCAAAGTTGACTTATTTTGTCTTTATGATAGAAATTTACTATCATGAAAAGCGCAACTGTTGCTGATTTAAGGAATCATTTTCGTCGTATTTCCTCTTGGATTGAGGATGGGGAAACGGTTCAAATTGTTAAACGGGGACGTCCCTTTGCCTCACTTTCGGGCGTCGGTGGAAACTCGAAAGCGGCCCCTTTAAAACCGGACATTATGGTTCAACTAAAAGAGATATGGGGAGATCGAGTTTTTTCTAAGGATGAAGTCAAGGCCATGAGGGAGGCGGAGTTGGCAGAGGATCAAGGATGATTGCTTATCCAGACACCTCATTTCTTTGTGCGATGTATCGAAATCAAGTGAATTCGATTGAAGCAGCACGTTATTTTTCGCAGATGCCAGAACCGCTTTATATCACTTCACCCCTTTTATTCGAGTTTCGTCAGTCAATTCGTTGGCAGGCATTTTTAAACACTAAAGATTCCTCTAAAGGATTTCATAAAACGACGGCGCAAGCGGTTTTATCAAAGTTTCACGCCAATATCGCATCCGGGGCCATTGTGGTTTTACCCGTTGATTGGGCCGATGTCGCAAGTATTGCCGAACATTTATCCGCGCAATACACTTGGACAAAGGGCTATCGAGGATTTGATGTGATCCATGTCGCAACAGCCCTTCATTTGGGGGCGACTGAATTTTTAAGTTTTGATGAAAAACAAAAGGAACTTGCGGAGTCCGAGGGACTCCATGTTCCTTTGTAAATTTTTTCGCACAAAAATGACTTAAAAAGCTTTTTCATCGATCATTTCAGAACTAATTTCAAGGAATGTCTTCATTTTCACATCTCGATTCTCAAGGAAAAGCCCATATGGTTGGAGTCGGTCATAAGCCGGATCAAAAAAGGGTCGCCGAAGCGATCGGCACCCTTCAAGTGAAACCGGAAACGATTCGACTCTTAAAAAAGAATGCACTTCCCAAAGGAGATCTCCTCACAGTTGCTCAAATCGCTGGGATTCAAGCCGCAAAGAAAACAGCGGACCTCATTCCTCTCTGTCATCCTCTTCCTCTGCATAAAATCGATCTCAAATTTAAAGTGGGTCCCAAATCGATTGAGATCTGGGCTATGGCCGAAACGACTGGGAAAACAGGGGTTGAGATGGAGGCCCTCACCGCGGTGAGCGTCGCCGCACTGACGCTTTTTGATATGTGCAAAGCGGTCGATAAAACGATGAAGATCACGCAAATTCGTGTGATTAAAAAATCGAAACACGAGCGTCCAAAATAAGTAGAGTAGGAAGGGTAGGTCGATAGACCTCCCTTCCCCTCATCAAACCTTTCTATTACCCACAAATACCTCCATTAACCGCCAAGTTCCAGCCATCAGTCAAATCAGTTAGTCGCTTCCAACCTCGCCAGAGAGCAATGATGCCTGGCATGCCATCGCCTTTGCGTCCCAGAAAGCCGCCGAGTCT
>CAMCYL010000121.1 GCA_945883905.1 Akkermansia muciniphila
GACGAAGGAGGAGGCGTCGTTAACGGAACCCCTGCTCACCCCCGTTCCTGGTTGCCTACCCTCGGCTCTCCAATTTCTTTCCCTTTTTGGATTTTCGCTTTGCGATGGGAGTGCGCGAGACAATGTATTTAAGGTATTTTGTTTTGGACCTCATTATGTTCTCTAATAACTCTTTTAATCGTCAAATTTTATTTCCTGCTTCCCTGCTTTCCTAAGAAATTTCTTGATTCCACTGGAAATGGGAAGGAAGCGTATTTCGAATTATTTACGATAAGTGCGTGGGCTTTTGTCGAGGATTCTCGTGAGTTGTCGGAGGCAATAGAGGCAATGCAAGGAACATCGAACGATATAGCGTTTTTGCTATTTAGAAAGAGATGACAATCTTTGTAATGAGGCTAATGATTTATAGGGAATGTTGTCATCACTTAAAAACAAAAAAATATGCAAAATGATTTAATGGTTCAACTGGAGACATGGCGGTGTCGTCGGAGCGATTCAGTTCTCGATGCGACTCGTAAGGGGGCGGGGGGAATGAATAATGATCTCGTCGTGGTGGCGATTACGACAAGCTCCGGATGCCGAGGTTATTCGACTGCGTTAGGGGCTCGATCCAGTTTAATTACACAAACCTATCTTCATGACAATTTCGCTCCTCTGTTTTTAGGGCGAAGCGTTCATGATCGTGAGGCGCTGTGGTATGATTATCAAAAGTTGTATCGGTATTGGGCCTTTTTTCCTATCTATCTTCCTGGTCCTATTGACGTAGCGATGTGGGATATTGCCGCTAAGATGGCAGGACTTCCGCTTTATCAATATCTCGGTGGATATCGAACCTCTTTGCCGACTTATCCGAGTAGTCTTTTTTTGAATAGTGCCGATGATTATGTTGCTCTATGTCATGAATATACGAAAAAGGGATTTAGCGCCTTCAAGGCACATCCTCCTGGACCGTGGAGAAAAGATCGAGAGGTGCATCAAGCTTTACGAGATGCATTTCCAACATTAACGCTGATGAGTGATCCTGTCGCTGATTATCATCTCGATGAAGCGATTCGAGTCGGTCGGCATCTGGAGAAGCTTGATTATCATTGGTTTGAGGAGCCGTTCCGCGATTTTGAGATCGATAAATACGCAAGACTCTGTTCGGTTCTCGATATTCCTGTCGCCGGGACAGAGTCGGTTCATACCTTAACGGAAATGGCACAGGCGGTGATTGCGCGTTCGGTCGATATTTTACGGGCTGATGTTTCTTGGCGAGGGGGAGTTACAGGATTGTTGAAGGCGGCCCATTTAGCGGAGGCTCATGGAATGCGATGTGAAATTCATACGACGACGATGGGGCCGATGGATATTGCGAATTTACATGTCTCTTGTGCGATTAAGAATTGCGAGTACTTTGAACTTTTGGTTCCCGAAGAGCTGTTTCAATTTCCGATGAAAGATCCGTATCCGATTGATCATGAGGGGATGATTCATGTTCCCCAAAAACCGGGATTAGGGATAGAGTTCGATTGGGAGGGGATCGAGGCCTCCTGTCTAGAATATAAAGTGACAAAATTTTAAATTTAAACGGGGATTTTTATGGCGCATACTTTTCAAAATCCGGATCTTGTGAAGAGTGGTTTTTCTCGATTGCCAGTGGATTGTCTTATCGCTGGGAATGGGGATATCGGGGTGAATGTGCGATGGCTTGAGACGGGAAGGATCGAGATGCTTCTCTCGAAAACAGATGCTTGGGATGAGATTTCCCGACTCGTTAAAGTCGCAAAGATCGAGATTGATTTAGGGATTTCGCTATCCGGTTGGAAAATTGAGCAAAAGGCATTTTTAACAGAGGCGGTCTTGGTGCTTCGAGCGACAAAAGAACTCCATTGGATTGAGGCTCGAATTTGGATTGATGCGATGGCTTCGAGAGGTTGGGTTGAGATCAAGAGTGATCTTCATCATGCCGCACAGGTTTCGCTGATTCCGATGAGAGCCGAGGCCTTATCTTCAGATCGAGTTTCCTCCTATTCTGCGAAAGGGATGAGTGGAAGTCCTGAGTCCGTGATGATTTCGGCCGATCAAATTTATCGTGAGAAGGAGAGGATCGGCGTTTATCATCGGAATGAGGCAAGTATTTATGCATTACAGTTAAAGCATCAAGGGCTGGAAGAGATCGTGAAAAAAACACAAGATCCTTTAAAAGGGCGGAGTTTTGGGGTCATGATTTCTGCAGGGGATGGGAGGATTAGTGAGGGGGTCGTTATTAAAAATCCAGCGCTTACCTCGACGATTCAATTTTCAGTCCATGCAGGCATTTTTCCTCAGTGTGAGGAGTGGTTGAAATCATTTATCGCTCATCATGAAGTGATGCGCACAGAGAGCGTTGAAGAGGCCTTTCCGAAGCATCTCACGTGGTGGAGTCAGTTTTGGCAACGGAGTCAGATTACAATCACAAATCCACCGACGGGCGGGGGTTTTGCAGGAGTTGTTTCACGGGCCTATCGATTTCAACGGTATATGACCGCTTGTGCCGGTCGAGGGGACTATCCGATTAAGTTTAATGGATCGATCTTCAATACGGAGATGAATTATTTTCAAGAGCAGTTTGCCCCCGATGATCGGCTTTGGGGTGGGGGCTATTGGTTTCAAAATACTCGATTTTCTTATTGGACGATGTTGCAGACAGGGGATTACGAGATGATGAAGTCCTTTTTCACTCTCTATTTTAATGCCCTTGAGTTTGGAGAACAACGCAATCAAATTTGGAGAGATAAAGAGGGAGGAATTTTTCCAGAGACGATGTATTTTTGGGGCTCCCATTTAGCGGGGGACTATGGGTGGAATCGATCCGGAAAAGAGGTTGGAGAGGTTCAAAATGGTTATATTCGACGGCACTGGAATGGTTCGATCGAACTTTTTGTGGTCGCTTTAGAATATTGGCGTCATATCCAAGATGATTGTTTCTTTAAAGATCGAATTCTTCCCGGTCTCAAGCGATTAATCTATTTTTATCAAGGTTATTATCCGCTGGGATTAGATCAAAAGCGACGTTTTGAACCCTCACAGGCATTGGAAGTTTATCAAGATACGGTCAATCCGATGCCTGATATCGCTGGGCTCACCTATCTTTGTCGTGAATATCAGATCATCTTAAAGGAGAGAGTTGATTTTAAGGAGAGTCTATTTGTGAAAGAGCTTCAAGAATTCGAGGCCTCTTTGCCCTCAATTCCGCTACGCGAAATAGAGCCTGGGGTGAAAGTATTGGCTTTTGCTGAAGAGATCCGCGGGTGTCATTTTAATATGGAGAATGCAAATCTTTATGCGATTTTCCCCTATCCCCTTTATGGAATAGGCAAGCCTGATCTCGAGCTGGCAAGGCGGAGTTTTTTCCGTCGTTATTGGCACCAGACGGGATGTTGGTTTTATGATGGAATTCATGCGGCTGAGCTTGGACTGATGGAGTCGGCGAGAAGTATGGTTTTTCAAAATGCCGATCATTCAAATCCGCAGTCCTCGTGGCCTGCCTTTTGGATTTCAGGTTTTGACTGGGCCCCGGATCAGGATCATGGATCGGTCATGATGTTGATCCTTCAAAAAATGCTCTTAAAAACGGAGGATAAAAAGATATTCCTTTTTCCAGCCTGGCCATGGGATTGGAATGTGCAATTTAAGCTTCATGCGCCTCATCAAACAACGATTGAAGGAGAGTGGAAAGAGGGAGTTCTGATTCGTTTAGAAGTAAATCCGGTGGAACGGAGAAATGACCTTGTTGTTTTAACGCCTCAAAAAGATGGCTAATCATTCAAAATTTAAATTTAGATATGAAAAAAGAGAATATTATTAATTTAGCGATCATAGGGACTGGAAGTATTGCGGAGATGCATGCCCGGGCAATTCAATCGATTCCGGAAGCGCGATTGGTGGCTGTTTGTGGTGGAAATTCGGAAAGAGGGAAGGCTTTTTCCGAAAAATATCAAGTTGAATACACCGCTGATCTTCAGAGTTTAGTCGAGCGATCTGATATTCATGGAGTTACGATTGCGACCATTAGTGGAACCCATGCGGATGCTGCGATTCCTTTTTTAAACCCAGATTCTGCATTAGGAATTCTCTAAGGAAGGCACGGAAGCAGGAATAGGAATGGGAGTGTTAACCGCCAAGGTCGCGGAGTCACGCAATGGATCAAGAGATATAAAACAGAATCGATTGAGTTTGGACTCAATCCTGAATCATCTAAAAATCACTCTTTAAAACCTGTTTTAAG
>CAMCYL010000122.1 GCA_945883905.1 Akkermansia muciniphila
TTCAGATTCCGATTTTCATCAGAATTCATTCTGTTTTTCATTTCATGCCTCCATGCTTTCTTGAGAGAGATTTGGATCGATTTTATTTCACCCTTTTGGTGAAAGAATGAGCTGACTTCACTTCGCTTTTAATTATTTATAAGTCATTGGAAATCAGGAATTTGTATTATTCACTTTCTATTGCATTAGAAAGCAATTTCTAATGACGAATCTCGGTTTATAAAATTTGGCGTTTTTTGAATCTAAATTAGCGGGGAATCCGTCTCTCTAAATCGGTCTTTTTAAAAGGATCAAATCCAATGATGTCTTTTTTGAGATCTCAAGAAAATGTTGATCAAAAGTAACCAAACTCATTTTTTTTAATATGCAAAGAGAGGCAATCAATAGATCCATCGAAGAAATTCTTGTTCCCGCATCATGAATCAGTATCGAATTCTTTGCGGCCTCATCCCATAGCTGAGAGGGAGTGGAAACCATCGGCATCGTCTCTAAAAGTGAATTTAAATGCGATCGATCTCGTTTCGAGGCCCCCGCAATCAATTCAAATTGAACGGGAGCACAAATCATCGCCTCGGAATCATTAATAACAAGATCAGCGACTTTTCGAACCGAATCCGGAGTCCCATTCCGTAAATAATCGATCCAAATACAGCTATCGATTACTTTTCCCACGCTGTCATCCGATCATTTTGACTGCGCCTATCACCTCTTGAAAAATCGATCCTGATTTTCCCTGAAAGAACCTCATTTGAAATCTCCCTTCTTCTCATCAACATCAATTCATTCGCAATAAATTTTGAAATCGCAGGCCCTTTCTTTTTTTCGCCTGAGAACCGAATGACATCTATTAGATCTTTATCAGAGATATCGACAGTTACTTTCATAAAATAAATTTAGTATTTTCATAAAATATTTCAAGTTTAATCTCATTTACATCAATAAGAAGGACTTTTAAAAGGCAGGAGATACCCATCTTTTAACCACTAATTTACACGAATTAACACTAATTTCGGACATTGGTGTCCAAAACAAAATACCTTAAATACATTGTCTCGCGCACTCCCTGCGCAAAGCGCAATACCAAAAGGGAAAGAAGTTGGAGAGCCGAGGGCAGGCAACTAGAAGCGGGGGTGAGCAGGAGTTTCGTATCGACGCCTCCTCCTTCGTCCAAGCACTTCCACCTTCGCAAAGGCTACGGCGGACAAGACGGCGAGACAAGCCGACGCGACGTTAAATCCCTACTCCCCCCCCTCGTTCTGACCACGGCTCTTTCGAGCCTCCTCCCTATTTTAAAGTAGAAATGGAGCGCCGACCGCTGGGCGGCATGGGCGAAGGGGGGCATTTTGACTTTTCCTTCTCGTCCTTAAATCCACCCCTGATCCATGCCGCTGAGCCATCGGCGCTCCATTAAAAAAAATCCGAGAATTTCTCACTGAGAGGATCATGAGCTCTTTCCGAGGAGAGGTGAAACCGATCCCCTCCAGAGAAACTCGATCGTTTTTTGAAAATCCTTTTTTCAAAGCCCATCCTAATTTTTATCTGTAATTTCCCTGTCGCTCTTCTAACGTACGAAAGTGCTCACTGCCCATCAGCTCAAAAAAAGCTACTCCACCGGTCCTCGGGAAACATCGGTGATCGATCGACTTGATTTAACCGTCCCCAGTAACACCTTTGCAACGATCCAAGGGGCCTCCGGAAGTGGAAAAAGTACCCTGCTTCATCTTCTGGGTGGACTTGATATTCCCGACGAGGGAGAGGTTCGATGGAATAATCAATCTCTTTACTCCCTCCCCGAGAATCAGCTCTGCGAATGGCGTAATCAAAGCGTCGGATTTATCTTTCAATCGTATCATCTTCTACAGGAGTTAAGTGCCTTAGAAAACGTTGAACTCCCTGCCATGATTCAAGGTAAAGAGGATCGATCCCTCTCCCACTCCCTCCTTGAAAAAGTAGGGCTCAGTCATCGTATCGATCATCGCCCCCTTGAACTCAGTGGAGGGGAACAACAACGTGTCGCCATCGCACGTTCCCTCCGAAATCAACCCCAACTCCTCCTTGCCGATGAACCGACCGGAAATCTCGATCGTAAAACTGCCCTCGAAATTATCGAGCTTCTCCTTAAAATTCATCAACAAGAGAAAATCACAATCCTCCTCGTTACACACGACTCGACGATCGCTCAAATGGGAGAAGTTCGATTCCAAATGGAAAACCAGAAAATCCACCAACTTTAATCGTCTGTTTTATTTACTGTCATCATTCCTCCTATGTCCGACCTCTTCTCAGCAGGCGAAAAAATCGCAATTCAAACGAATCAACCGCTTGCGGCTCAATTCCGACCGCGAAATCTCGATGAATATATTGGACAAGATCATCTGCTTGCCATTGGAAAACCACTGCGACGCTTGATTGAATCCGATCGAATTACCTCTTTAATTTTTTTTGGTCCTCCCGGCACCGGAAAAACTTCTCTGGCAGAACTCATCGCTCATCGCACCGAATCCCACTTTGAACGCCTGAATGCGGTGGAGGCCTCGGTGCAGCAGGTGCGAGCCCTCATCGCGCAGGCGGTTCAACGTCTTCGTCATCATCAAAAAAAGACGATTCTCTTTGTCGATGAACTGCATCGTTTTAGCAAATCACAACAAGATGTCCTCCTTCCAGATGTCGAACAGGGAACGATTCGACTCATCGGAGCGACGACGCACAACCCCTCCTTCTTTATTACCGGTCCCTTGGTCTCACGATCCCAAGTTTTCCAACTCGAGCCCCTCTCCCCTGAAAGTCTTGAGATCCTTTTGGAACGTGTCCTTCGTGATCCCGATCGTGGTCTCGGCACCTTTAATCTTGAAATCGATCCTGCAGCCAAAAGACATCTCATTCAAACGGCAGAGGGAGATGCACGTCGGCTTCTCAACGCTCTTGAAGTCGCCGCCTTAACCACCTCCCCTGCTGAACCGAACGAGAAAACGATTCTCACTCGTGAGATTATTGAGGCCTGCGTTCAACGTAAACTGGTTCTCTATGATCGCGACGAAGATCAACACTACGACACGATCTCTGCTTTTATTAAATCGGTTCGCGGCAGCGATCCGGACGCCGCTCTGTACTGGCTCGCCAAAATGATTGAGGCCGGAGAGGATCCTCGCTTTATCGCCCGTCGGATTGTCATCCTTGCCTCCGAGGATATTGGACTGGCCGATCCCCAAGCCCTTCCCCTTGCTGTTGCCGCCCAACAAGCCGTTGAGTTTATTGGGATGCCAGAGGGACGAATCATCCTCAGTCAAGCCACCCTTTATCTAGCCACCGCTGCCAAAAGTAACTCCGCCTATACCGCCATCGATGCCGCCCTCGCCCATATTCGGACTCACCCCACTCTCGAGGTCCCTCGAAAACTCCGAAGCACCGGAGGATCAAGCAAGCAACTCTTAGGAAACGGCAAAGGCTATGACTACAGTCATCATGCCGAAGAGGGACTCTCCTCTCATGATTTTGGGGTACAAGGGGTGACTTTCTACAAACCGACGATCAAAGGCTACGAAAAGACGATTGCGGAACGACTCTCTCGCTGGAAGGCAATTCAAGAGGAAAGAGCCCATCTCAAAAAAACAGGACAATCCCAATAAACAGGGAGTCCAATGAGAGCGTAAATTCCTTTCAAAAAGTCGGCCTCCCCCTACTTTCTCTTCCCTGATTCTGAATGCGGCTCTTGCGAGCATTACATTTAGTAGAGTAGGAAGGGTAGGTCGATAGACCTCCCTTCCCCTCATCAAACCTTTCTATTACCCACAAATACCTCCATTAACCGCCAAGTTCCAGCCATCAGTCAAATCAGTTAGTCGCTTCCAACCTCGCCAGAGAGCAATGATGC
>CAMCYL010000123.1 GCA_945883905.1 Akkermansia muciniphila
CGACGCCTCCTCCTTCGTCCAAGCACTTCCACCTTCGCAAAGGCTACGGCGGACAAGACGGCGAGACAAGCCGACGCAACGTTAAATCCCTACCCCCCCCTCGTTCTGATCACGGCTCCTCCGAGCCTCCTCCCTATTTTTAAAAAAGATCTCGAAAACAAGCTTTCGATCTCTTTTTAAAAACAGGGACCTATCGCTTACGCTCTTGGGATTAGAACTCCCCCCCCCTTCATACAAAAACAATTAGAGAATTTCCCAGAGAGAGGATCGTGAGCTCTTTCCGAGGAGAGGTGAAAACCGATCCCCTCCAGAGAAACTCGAACATTTTTTGAAAATCCTTTTTTCAAAGAAACGGGAGAGATTCTCGGGAGGCGGTAGTCGACAAAGGAGATGCCGAAAGGAAAGAGCTCACGATCCTCTCCCCCTCTGACGTTGCGGCGGCTTGTCTCGCCGTAGTGCTTGGACGTAGGAGGAAGCGGCGTGGCGTGAGAACTGCTTGAGGATTTCAATCCCCCTCCTCAAATTCACCTCTCAAATCCAGAGTTGTTTTCGACGGCAGTGTCTTAAAGCAGGTTTTAAAGAGTGATTTTTAGATGATTCAAGATTGAGTCCAAACTCAATCGATTCTGTTTTATATCTCTTGATCCATTGCGTGACTCCGCGACCTTGGCGGTTAACACTCCCATTCCTATTCCTGCTTCCGTGCCTTCCTTAGAGAATTCCTATTGCAGAATCTGGGTTAAACTCTTTTAAAGCCTCCTTCATCCTCTCGACGACTGTTTCCCATTGTCGATTTCGATCCTGCCGAAAAAGGCGAAAGCTCGGATACCACGGCGAATCCTCTCGCTCCAACATCCATCGCCAATCCGGATTAAAGGGCAACATCAACCAAACCTTCTTCCCCAAAGCCCCCGCGAGATGCGCCACGGAGGTATCCACCGTCATTAATAAATCGATCTCCTCCATCGCCCAAGCGGTATCCACAAAATCTCGGAATTGATCCCCCCCATTTTCAACGACAATCTCTTTGGGCAATTCCTTTAATTGCTCCGTCGCCGGCCCCTTTTGAAAACTGATCCAATGCCACTTTTGGAGCTCAAACAACGGAATTAATTTCGCTAAAGGACATGATCGATTCCGATCATTATCATGAGTCGGACTCCCCGCCCAGACAACAGCAATCCGCGGTCTTTTCCTCGTATCGAACTTCAGCGGCTCTTGAATCGAAGGGCGATTTAAATAAGGGAAACGATTTGGAATCGAATCCAACTTTGTTTTAAAAATCCTCGGCAAACAGATGATCGGAACCTGAAGATCAAACTCTGGCAATACCGCATTTTGAAGAACGACCTCATCGACTCCAGGAGCGATTTTCATTAAACTCTCTAAGGGAGGTTGCGTCTCTAAAATAACGGTTCCCCCGAAGGCCTTCACCATCGGAATATAACGCGCAAAATGCAACGTATCTCCCAACCCCTGCTCGACAAAGATTAAAAGCCGCTTCCCCTCAAAACGTTCCCCCTCCCACATCGGTTGAGAAAGTTTGCGACGATAATATTTTTTTAACTTCCAACGCCACTCATGCTCCGGCCACCCTTGCTCATAATTTCCTGTAATCAACCAGGCTAAAGAACGATTCCAATGCGCATCCACAAAATCAGGATTCATCGCGATTGCCTTCTGATAAGAGGCCATCGCCTTACGCACATTCCCATCCGCTAAATAGGCCACCCCCCGATTCGAATACGGCTGCATCATCCGTGGATTAATTTGAATCGCTTCATCGTAACAGGCAATCGCACGAGCATACTCATCTCGCTTCAAATACAAATTTCCCTCATTATAACTAAGCTCCGAAGAGCGATCTCCATTCTCACGCGCACGGCGATAAAGGGCCTCTGCCTCCGTTAATTTTCCGGAGGTCTGGAGCAGATCCCCTAAATTTGCAATCGCCTCCACATAATTCGGATTCAGTTTTAACGACTCCCGATAGGCCTCCTCCGCCTCCTTCTCGCGTCGAACCCTATGAAATAGGTTACCCAGATTATTCCACGCTTGAAAAAGCTGTGGATTCAGTTCAATCGACTTCCGATAAGCGACCTCCGCCTGCTCAAACTGTTGAATCGCCTGCCAAGCCGCCCCTAAGTTACTAAAGGCCATGGCATTCATCGGATCGAGTTCGGTACAACGAATAAAATGAACGAGTGCCTCCTCTCGTCGATCGAGTCGATGAAATAAGGAGGCTAAATTTAAATGAAGATCGAAATGCTTCTCCTCAATCTGAAGCGCCTCCCGATAAGTTTGAATCGCTAAATCGATCTTTCCTGACTCCTTCGCCGCCTCCGCCAAGGCCCAAGTATAAAGGAAATTCCGAGGGGCCCCTGCATGGGCCTTTCCTAACAAGGAGATCGCCTCCTCTCCTCTCCCTGTCTGATGATAAATTAATCCGAGAGAATAATCCAAATCAACCGCATGATCCCCCTCTCTCTTGAGTTGAGCAATGACCTCCTCCGCTCCAACAAAGTCTTTAGACTCGTATCGTTTCACCAAAAGATCTCTTAAGTGGCTGTTTTTAGAAGAAGTCATTGATTGGTCTCTATTTTAATCGATTTTAATTTTTCTCTTCCTCTTCCTCTAAAAAATGCTCCGCGCTCAACGGTTCCGAAATCTTATTCGATTCCTCAAACCATTTTCCTAAATCAACCATCTTACAGCGCTTCGAACAAAACGGCCCCCACTCCTCCGCTAGCCAATTCCCCTTTTGTCGGCACTGCGGACATTTCACATCCGGAAAAACAGTCATTGAACTTCACTCCAACGAACCGGAATCCCTCTTAATTTCAAATCCCGCTTCACCTCTTCTACGGTGATCTGTCCGGAATGAAAAACCCCCGCAGCAAGCGCGGCATCCGCCTTTCCGATCTCCAAAACCTCCGCAAAATGCTCGATCTTTCCCGCTCCCCCACTCGCTACAACAGGAACAGGGACCTGCGTACTCACAGAGCGATTGAGCTCCAAATCATAGCCATTTTTCATTCCATCCCCATCGATGCTATTCAACACCAACTCCCCCGCGCCAAGTGAAACCGCTTTTTGAGCCCACGCCAAAACCTCCCACTCCGTCTCTTTCCGTCCCCCATGAGTGAAAACCTTCCATCGATTCTCCCCCACCTTCTTGCAATCGATCGAAACCACAATGCATTGCACCCCAAAAATCTCCGAACCGGCTGTAATTAACTCCGGATTCATAATCGCCGAAGTATTGATACTGACCTTATCCGCCCCTGCCTTTAACATCTGCCGCATATCCGCCACCGCACGGATCCCTCCCCCGACCGTTAAAGGCATAAAGCATTGATCTGCCGCTCGTTGAATGACCTCAATCATATTCGTGCGTCCCTCCGCCGTTGCCGTGATGTCATAAAACACAAGCTCATCTGCCCCTTGTTGATCGTATCGAAGTGCTAGTTCGACCGGATCCCCCACATTTTTAAGCCCTTGTTGCTCCGCACGTCCAAATTGCTGCCCCCGAGTGACTTGACCCGCATGCACATCCAAACAAGGAATAATCCGTTTTGCCACCATCCCTCGATCTTCCGACAGATCCTTCCCTCCTGACAAGCCTATTCGTCATTAGAATCCAAAACAAAAAAACCTTAAATACATTGTCTCGCGCACTCCCTGCGCAAAGCGCAATACCAAAAGGGAAAGAAGTTGGAGAGCCGAGGGCAGGCAACTAGAAACGGGGGTGAGCAGGGGTTTCGTATCGACGCCTCCTCCTTCGTCCAAGCACTTCGG
>CAMCYL010000124.1 GCA_945883905.1 Akkermansia muciniphila
GGCTATCTTTGCTTTCAAAAAATAGAGAATTGAATTTTTCCTCTGCGGCCCTCCGTTTACCCCGTGGTGAATCCTGTTTTGCTTAGGTTGACGCCTATGGTCAGCTGACGGATTGCCTTTTTGGATTTTCGCTTTGCGAGGGGAGTGCGTGAGACAATGACTTTAAGGTTTTTTTGTTTTGGCCCTAATGCGGGGGGAGTTCAAATAAAGGTTTGTATAATAAATATTAGAGATAGAGTCGTGGGATGTCGCTAAAACTATCACGATGGCTTCATCAAAGAGGATTTTCTCGAAAGAAACTTCGGGGGAGTACGATTCATCGTTTTTTGGGGGATGGGGCGCTTGCGAAAGATCTTTGGTCTTTCAATCCAGAGTCGGTGGCCCGGGCATGGTTGATTGGAGTCTTGGTGACGATCATTCCCTTTCTTCCTTTTCAGACCTTGATCGCGGTTCCGTTAGCGATTTTATTTCGAGCGAATGTTCCTGTGGCCTTTGCCTTGCAGTGGTTAAGTAATCCGTTAACGGCGATTGTGCATCTTCCGGCCTGCTACTATTTCGGTTGTTTAGTCCTACACATGTCTCCCTCGGCCGCTTTTTCTGATTCGATGAAATTAGTGGGAGAAAAGGGATGGACCGCTTTAGGGGAGTTTTCATTTCGGGATGTTATCGTCCCTCTTTATGCGGGGGCATTGGCGCAAGGATTACTGATTTCGGTGATCGGTTATTTTTTAATTCGGGCCTATTGGCCTAAGCCTCGTCAGCGACTGATTGTAGAAAAGGTGAATCCTCCCGAAATTCTTTAGGGAGATTCAATTTTACATCGGACGGATCTTTGACATAACCGTTAGCCTATGCAATTGACTCTTGGACATTCGCCAGATCCCGATGATGCTTTTATGTTTTATGCTTTAGCAAAAAACAAAATAGAGACTCATGGCTATGAATTTGAGCATATCTTACAAGATATCGAGACCTTGAATCAACGGGCGAAACGGCAGGAGTTAGACATCTCTGCGATTTCGATTCATGCCTATGCGTATGTGTTAAAAAATTATGCCTTACTGCCTTGCGGGGCGAGTATGGGAGATAATTATGGACCGCGTTTAGTGGCGCTAAAGCCGTATCAGAAAGAGGATTTATCAAAGCTCGTCATTGCGGTTCCTGGAAAATTAACGAGTGCATTTTTGGCGCTTCAATTATATTTGGGATTGCGTGATGTGGAGTTTGAATATCGGGTGGTCGGTTTTGATGAAATTTTTGAGACCGTGAAAGCGGGACGTGCCGATGTCGGTTTAATTATTCATGAGGGTCAGTTGACTTATAAAGCAGAGGGATTTCATTTGATTGAGGATCTTGGGGCGTGGTGGCATCAAAAGACAGGGGGTCTGC
Organism: Akkermansia muciniphila; assembly: GCA_945883905.1. Taxonomy (GTDB): domain Bacteria; phylum Verrucomicrobiota; class Verrucomicrobiia; order Methylacidiphilales; family CAMAQI01; genus CAMAQI01. The sequence continues at coordinate 1,390 of CAMCYL010000124.1, forward strand.
CTTTGCCGCTGGGAGGCAATGTGATTCGTAAAGGGATTGGGGCAGAAAAGTTGCCTTTGATTAATAAGATTTTGAAGGAGAGCATTCAATACTCGTTGGATCATCGTCAGGAGGCATTGGCGTATGCGAAGCAATGGGGACGAGGATTGGATGATGCGTTGAATGATGAGTTTGTGGGAATGTATGTGAATGAGTTGACCCTTGATTATGGGGATCGTGGAAAGAAGGCGATTGCGCTTTTCCTTCAAGAGGCCCATGAGATGGGAATTATCCCTGAGCCCGTTGAGTTGGAGTTTGTTCAGTAAGAAGAGTTGTTTTTTTGAGGATTATTCATGGCGATTTTAGCAATCGAGTGCTCTTGTGGGAGGGGAAGTGTTGCCTTAAAAAATGAGGAGGGGGTGATTGTGGCTCGCTCATTTGAGGGGGGGCAACGGCATTCGACGCTTTTATTTCCGGAGTTAGAGGCCTTGGGAATTCAGCAGGCAAAGATTGATCGAATTATTGTGGGGTTAGGGCCCGGCTCCTTTTCGGGGATTCGGGTCGCCATTGCGGCGGCTCAAGGGGTGGCGCTGGCGAAATCATGTTCGGTGGTTGGAATTTGTAGCGCGTGGTCGGTGGCGATGCAAAAGTCGGCGGTCACGCGATTGGGCGTTTTTGCTGATGCTCGTCGAGGCGAGCGGTATTTAACGATTTTTGCCAAGGGAAAATTAGAGCGAGAGACCTTTTTGGTGGCGAATGAATCGGTGGAAGAGATGTTGAGCAAGTTTACTGAGGTTGTTTGTGGGGATCCTGTTCCGTTGATTCCATCGAGCTGCGTCCCTTTAGCGAGTGATTACTTAAAGTTGGAAGAGAGCTTTGAGGGATGGGTTCGTGCTGAGCCATTGGAGCCGATTTATTTACGAGATCCGGTGGTGGGCTCATGAAATCAAAAAGAATTGATCGATGTTGGGCGGAGATTAATCATGGGGCCTTAAGGGCTAACTTAAGATTTATTCGTAAGCAGATTCCGGAAAAGGCTGAGATCATGGGAATGATTAAGGCAAATGCCTACGGTCACGGTGCGGTCGCAGTGGCAAAGACCCTCCGGAAAGAGGGAGTGCAATGGTTTGGGATTGCCTCATTAGCGGAGGGAGTTGCGTTAAAGCGTCAAGGGGTTCGCGGATCATTTTTGATATTAGGGGCGGCGTTGAAGGAGGAGTACGAGTTGATTATTCAGAATCGATTCGTGGCGACGATCTCCTCTTTGAAGGAGGGGAAGGAGTTGAATCAAGTCGCTCAGCGATTAGGATTAAAAGCGATTGTTCATTTTAAAGTGGATACGGGGATGGGTCGATTGGGGGCGTGGTGGGAGGAAGGGGGTCGTGAGATTGAGGGACTGTTAAAGCTGTCGCAAATCGAGGTTCGAGGAATCTATACTCATTTTTCTTGTGCAGATTCAGATAAAGAAGAGACGCGGGGGCAGGTGAAGCGATTTCTAAATTATCGACCGTGGTTTGAAAAACGAATGGTTCACGCCTCGAATTCGGCGGGGTTTTTAGGGAAAAACCGTGCGGTCTTCGATTGTATCCGTCCTGGAATTTCACTTTATGGGTATGCTCCCTGTGCGAAGGATCAAAAGTTTTTGAAGCCGGTTTTGAGTTGGAAAACAAGAGTGACGGCCATTCACGCGGTGAAAAAGGGAAGAGGGTTGAGCTATGGGGCGACCTATCGAGTCCTCCGAGATTCAAAAATTGCGGTATTAGCGGTCGGTTATGCTGATGGTTATCCACGGCTCCTTTCAAATCAAGGAGAGGTCCTGATTTGTGGCAAACGAGCTCCGATTCGAGGACGAGTGACGATGGATCAGATATTAGTGGATGTGACCTTGATTCCCCAGGCCTGTGTTGGAACGGTAGCGACCTTGATTGGGAGAGAGAGAGGGACCTCGATTCGAGCGACCGAACTAGCGGAGAAAACCGGAACAATTTCCTACGAGATCCTTTGCGGAATCAGCGAGCGTGTCATGAGGGTTCATAAAAATCGGTAATGAGTATGCTTCGAAAAGAGAATGAAATGAGAATAAAAATTCAACGACAATTAAAAATAAATAAGAAATAAGGTCATGACACGAATCTCGAGGTCATGACACGAACACCGCTAAGTTAAGCTTTATATCATTCTTAGAGAACGACTTATAGAACATGGTAGGCATCTTTTGAGTTCATGATGATGCGTTCGGACTTGTTTCTGATTTCCGTGAGTTTTGCTTCGATCTTTTTATTCTCCTCAA
>CAMCYL010000125.1 GCA_945883905.1 Akkermansia muciniphila
CCTCCAGAGAAACTCGATCGTTTTTTGAAAATCCTTTTTTCAAAGAAACGGGAGAGATTCTCGGGAGGCGGCAGCCGACGAAGGAGGCGCCGAAAGGAAAGAGCTCACGATCCTCTCCCTCTCTGACGTTGCGGCGTCGCGGCGTTGCGTGAGAACTGCTTTAGGATTTCAATCCCTCTCCCTGAAGGAATAGGTCAAAGGTGGATGCAAGAAATCCTTCAGGAAAGAGAACAGGATTTATCCCAATGATTCATCTCGATACAAATTTATTAATCGCCCTTCCAGAAATTCTGCTGTCTTAACGTCTCATACAAAACAATGGAAACACAGTTTGATAAATTCAAACTTCGGGATTCCGGATTCAACATCGGAACGTGATAGCAGCGCTCTCGATTCTCCTCAATCAATGGCTGAGGAAGCCCTTTTGTCTCTCGACCAAATACTATAAAATCATTCGATTGGAAACAGATCTCCGAATAAATCTGCTCCGTTCCGGTTTCGATAAAATAAAAATTTCCCTTCGGAAAATGCTCTCTCAGTGCCTTAAAATTCGGCCAACATTTCCAATCAACCTGATTCCAGTAATCCATCCCTGCCCGCTTCAACATCTTATCCGACAGCTCAAACCCCAACGGCTCAATCAGATGCAAGGTCGTCTTCGTCGCCGCACACAAACGAGCGACATTCCCCGTATTCGGCGGAATCTCAGGCTCGACAAGGACAACATTCATCCCCCTATTCAATCGATACTCCCCTAAAAAGCAATTTCTTAGAACTGCTTTAGGATTTCAATCCCCCTCTTCAATTTTCCCTCTCAAATCCAAAGTTGTTTTGGACGGTAACGATTTAATCAATGCAATACTATTTGCATTCTAATTTAAATTTTGGGTTAATTCCCTCTATGTCCTCTCGTAAAGAAAAGATCAATACCTCTGGAGCCTCCCCCTCCCTCGCCTTCAGTGCTTTTGAGGCCCTGAATGCCCTCGATACCGCCGCTCTTCCTCCAGGAACATTCCAGCCCCTCTCCTCTCCTCAAACGCTCCCTTCAGATAAACCGAAAAAAGGCCGCTTAATCTTACGACGAGAAAAAAAGGATCGAGGAGGAAAAACAGTCGTTGTTATCTACGGATTCGATCAACTCCCCGGATGGGGTTTCGATAAAATGGATACTCTCTGCCGTGAGGTCCGTAAAAAAATTGGATGCGGAGGAACGGTGGAAGGAAAAGAGATCATGATCCAAGGAGATCAACCGACTCGTGTCGCAGAGTACCTCGAAACTCAAGGTTTTCGAGTCGATGGCGTGAGATAAAAAAAGGGGCGCCGCACTCGCGACGCCCCGATGATAGGTAGGTTACTGAAACTAAATCCTGAAACTATTTGCCGGCGTATCCGATCGTCTTTTTATCGCCGTAATGACAGATCACTTTATACGCCGTTCCCTTCGAAAAAAAACTCACCCATTGTTCCGGATTCTTCCCTGTTAACCACATCGGTTGTTGTAACCGATTATCCATTCCATAGTAACGTCCCTTTTCATCTTTATAAACGACAAACGCGTGCCGTCCTTGCGTGCGGCTTTCGTTTTTCCATTCATAAATAATAAAGTGGGCCTCATGCCCGTTCTTCGACATCTTCACATAAAGATCTTTCGAATAATTCAAACAAGTAAACCATCCCCCTTTTCCCTTCACATCGGTCGAAATGGCGGTCTCCCAAGCACTCTCTGCATTTAACAACCCAAACATTCCCGTGATCATTAAACCACCCATCATCAACACCTTCATCATCTTCATACAAAAAGAGCTGCTTTTCTCGTGCCAATATAATAAACAAAACTATTAATTATTAATTATCAATAAGATATAACTATTTTTAAATATTTTAGTGTTAAATTTATGCTGACATTTTCAATTAAATGTGATAAAAAACTTACCATATTAGATTAAAAACTATCCATCGTGAATCACGCTCAATTTAAAATATTGGTCATCGAAGATGATCCGCTCGAATCAACGCTTTTTCACAAGCTGTTAACGCAAAAAAAGTATCAAACGACACTTGTTGCGGAGGCTGAATCCGGTAAAAAACTGGCTCTAGAGCAACATTTCGACCTGATCATTACCGATTTTCATCTCCCCGGAATGAGCGGTCTTGATTTCATCCGTCAAGTGCACCCTCAGAGATCCCATCTTCCGATTATTTTAATGACCGCGGATGGAACCGTTGAGCTGGCCATTGAAGCCACCAAATCGGGGGCCTTCGACTATCTCCTCAAACCGTTTAATCCCCCCACCTTTTTTGAAACCATCGAGAAGGCCCTTCAAGCCTCTCGGTTCATGTTTAAAAAAGTAAGCATCGGCGAGACCCTAGCCTCTGCCTCAACCTCGGGTCCGGTAATGCTTGGGCGCTGCCGCTCGATGCAAGAGATCTACAAAGAAATCGGGAGAGTCGCCGCACTTCCCGTGACTGTTTTAATTCGGGGTGAAACTGGAACCGGCAAAGAGCTGATTGCCCGTGCGATTTATCAACATAGCGATCGAAGTAGCAAACCCTTTATCGCCGTAAATTGCGCGGCAATTCCAGAGACTCTTTTAGAGGCGGAACTTTTTGGAGCAGAAAAAGGGGCCTACACAGGAGCGCACGCACGGCGTATCGGTCGATTCGAGCAAGCCAACGGAGGAACCATTTTTCTCGATGAGGTAGGAGAGATCTCATTGAGTACCCAAGCCAAACTCCTTCGCGTCCTTCAAGAACGAAAGGTACAAAGAATCGGAGGGAACGAGGAGATCTCGATCGATGTTCGCTTGATTGCGGCCACGAATCGAAATCTAGAAAAGGCAATTGAAGAGCGTCATTTTCGTGAAGACCTTTTCTATCGACTCAGCGTCATGGCCTTGCGTGTGCCTACCCTTCGCGATCGCAAAGAGGATATCCCTCAAATCGCACGTCATTTCCTTAAACGGTACGCTCACGAATTTGGAATCGATTCCCCCTCCATCTCCGACGAGGCGATCGAGTTCCTCAAGAATCATCCTTGGCCGGGAAATATTCGTCAGCTAGAAAATACCATTCGCAAAGCCCTTTTAGAGGCCCGAAGTTTTACGGTTCAACCCTATCACCTCCATATTCCAAGCGATGAAACCGTCATAGAGATCTCACCGCAGCCTAAAGAAAAAAAATCTCATTCTTGGATTGAGAAATTATTAAATGAATCGCTGGATAAACCCGAGGGAAGCTTATATCAAGAGGTCATCGCGGCGGTAGAAAAGGAGCTTTTTCATAAAGTCCTCGAAAAACTCAATGGCAACCAAGCCAAGGCCTCCCGACTTCTTGGAATCTCACGACTCACGCTCCGCCAAAAATTAATCCAATATCAGATTCACCCCTTAGCCTCCAAAATAACAAAAAATGATTAACCCCAAATTTAGTAGAGTAGGAAGGGTAGGTCGATAGACCTCCCTTCCCCTCATCAAACCTTTCTATTACCCACAAATACCTCCATTAACCGCCAAGTTCCAGCCATCAGTCAAATCAGTTAGTCGCTTCCAACCTCGCCAGAGAGCAATGATGC
>CAMCYL010000126.1 GCA_945883905.1 Akkermansia muciniphila
GTTCATAATCCATCAAAACCTCAACCCCAACTCCTCCCCGCGGCTTCACTGCCGCCGTACTCGCTTTTCCTTCTGGCACTTTTCCAGCGATTAAAGTTCGAATAACACCTGCAAATGTCGTGTTCGTAATTCTAAGATGCTCTAAGGTCATCGCCATCGACCAATAACGACTACTATCTTCCAATCCTCGAATACGGGCAATTAAGACCTGTTTCCCTGCCTCCTTTGAATCACAGGACTCCACCAACCAACGAATTCGCTCCCGCTCACTTTCAAATTTCCGAGTAAACGAATCAACACTTCCCCACCTCCCTCGAATCGAGAAAAAAAATCCGCCGATCACCCTCTCCACTCGAGGGATTCCTGCCCCAGGGGCAGCCAATTGAGGTTCTTTGAGTTGACTCATAACAAACAGGATAATTAATTTACTTGCACTTTGCAAGTAAATTACTTGTCGATTGCAAGTTATTTTAATGATAGCCTCTAAAAATGCCTAAAAAAAAGATGCCTGCTGGTAAAATAAAAGGTCGTCGATCCCCTTGTCCCGTCGCATGCCTGCTCGATATTGTCGGAGATCGTTGGACGATGCTCCTCATCAGAGACCTCTTTCTCGGAGGAACTCGATTCAAGGAGTTCAGTAACTCCCCAGAACGAATTCCGACCAATATCCTCAGCGATCGACTGGAGCGTTTATTATCACACAATATGATTCAACAGATTTCAATCCCCGATAGCCCTAAAAGAACGGCCTATCAACTAACCGAGAAGGGAACCGCTTTAAGACCTATTCTAGAGTCCATGCGCGATTGGGGACTAAAATGGGAACCTGGGACTCGCCTGAGAGAGAACCCTCCAGAAGTAAAAGCGCACCACAATTAATCCCAGATCTTGGATTGGAGATGAATTTACCTCTCAAAACAGATTGCCCCATTGGTGATCTCTTTATCGGGAGCAATCCGGCAGCTGCCGGATCGCTCCCGATATATCTCCAATGCAAGAAATGGGTTAAATCATCTGTTTTTTCTAGGATTATGTAAGCTATTATTATCTTACTTTGCATTCTTACTTATAATGATTATATTTATGTAATGAAAGCAACCCTTACAAGTAAAGGTCAATTAACAATACCGATCGAAATACGTCGAAGATTAAATTTAAAAGCGGGTCATGTTTTAGAGTTTGACGAGAGCTCCCCTTTTCTTAAAGCTTCACGCGTTATTGCTCCTGAAGCATGGGATCAATTTCGCGCCGAATCTAAAAAGGAGTCGATAAAGAACCCTCTAGCGCAGCTGAGTTCCAAGGAGTTCTTAGAAGAAATACGGGGTCCGGTCTCTCTGCCTCCAGGAGAAAATCAATGATCACTGCAATCGATTCCTCTGTTTTAATTTCTATTCTTAATCGTGAAACGGAATCAGCGGCTTGGCAAAGACTTTTAACAGAGGCGGCGAAAGAAGGTTTACTTGTTATTTGTCCGGTGGTCTTTGCGGAGTGTGGAACTCGATTTCCAAGCTTAATCCCATTTCAAAAGGCCTTAGATCTTTTGCAGATTTCCTTTGATCCAATTTCAGAAGAGGCTTCGTATACCGCAGGACAGATCTTCAAACGCTACCGTCAAGAGGGAGGACCTCGACAAAATTTAATCCCTGATTTCATCGTCGCCGCTCATGCCGCCCATCAATCCAATCAGTTGGCCACGATTGATCGTGGTTACTTTCGTCGCTACTTTCCGTATTTAAAGATCCTGTCTCCCTCTTCCTGATCAGAAAGACCAAAGCCGATAGCCGCCACGAAAAGCATTTGAATTATCCCCAAGACGTACCTCGGGCGGGAGTTCTTTCATGATTCGAGCATTCCCTCCCCCTAAAACAACGTAATCGACAAGAAGTGCCTTTCGAAGCTGAAGAATCACCTGAGTGACATGCTCTCTCCATTTTCTTTTGCCAAGTCGATCAAGACCGCTTTTGCCCACATAATTCTCGTACGTCAGCCCCTTACGATAAGGAAGGTGCGCCAATTCCAATGGTTGCAAAATCCCCTCCAACACCATCGCCGATCCCAATCCGGTCCCGAGCCCCAAAAAGAGCATCCGCCTCCCTTGATAACTCCCCAAGGCCTGCATCGCCGCATCATTCACAATTTTGACGGGCACTCCAAAAGCTTTTTTAAAATCAAATCCAACCCATCCTTGTCCCAAATTATGAGGTTCCGTAACGATTTGATTGTCGGCGACCACTCCCGGATAGCCCATCGAGATCCCGTCATATTTCCATCCCCCCGTTGCCTTTCGAATCGCCTCAATCATCTTTAGAGGCGTCATCTCGGATCCGGAGGGGATTTTAATAATCTCTTCTTGAGTCGAAAGCTGCACTTTAACGTTCGTCCCCCCAATATCGATCGCGAGAATTTTCTTTTTCATAGGATCTCTTTTTTATATTTTAAACTCAACTGCTCAACAAATAAAAAAACCTCTTTACGATGCAGAATTAGTTCCTCACTCTTTTTTTACATTTAATTGATATGACCTTATTCCAAAAACAGTGCAAATTCCTTCCTCTCCGCATAACCGGTGGGCCTCGTTATGCCCCCCTTTTTAAACAGATCCTCATTTTAATATCATTCGTTTATCTTCTCCCTCCCCTCTCTGCCGCCGAAGATCCTGAATACCTCGAAACATTAACGCTCCTTAAATCTCATCTCGTCGACCCCAATCTCATTAAGCCGAAAGAACTCAAATCCCAGACCGCCTCTGCTCTCCTTCAGCAAATTGGATTTTCCTCTCTTCTGATGTCTCATCCGAGTATTGAAGATGCCAGCCCAACGCCGATCCGAGCGGAAATTCTTCAGCCCTACAAAATTGGGTACCTCCGTATGCCAAGCTTTAAACCGGCAAAAGATTGGAATACCCTTTATAACACATTAGCCGAATGGCAAAAAAACGAGGTCTTTGGACTCATCCTCGATCTGCGAGATTTTGAAGGATCCTCCGACTTTTCTGGGGCCGCCCACGCTGCCTCATTATTCTCACAGGCCAACGCCGTTCTTTTTAGCACCCAAGGACTCCAAACCGCTCAACAAATCTACACCGGAAATCAACCTCAACCCATTACCACTCGTCCCCTCTTAATGATCACGAACCGCCGCACCATCGGGGCGGCTGAGGCCTTCGTCGCCTCTGCACGTCAATCGATGGGGGCCCTGATCCTTGGACGCTCCACCCCCGGACAAGCAGGCATCTACTCCGACTTCCCTTTAAAATCAGGAAAATATGTACGAATCCCAACCGCAACCGCTCAACTTCCGGATGGAACACGCCTCTTTGGAAAACCGATTCAACCCGATATCCCTCTTTACACCGAGGACCTGACCGAGCGACAAGCACTCGCCGAAGGTCAACTGTCAGGACCCAGCAGCACCATTCGTGAACTTCCGAGTCGTCAACGTATTAGCGAAGCCGCTCTCGTTAAACAAGACAACCCCGAGTTCGATGAAGCGGCGGCAAATCAAAAAAA
>CAMCYL010000127.1 GCA_945883905.1 Akkermansia muciniphila
ACGTTGCGTCGTCGCGGCGTTGCGTGAGACACTGTTTTAGAATTTCAATCCCCCGTCTTGGATTGGGTGAAAATAAGTTTGACGGGTATTCATGAGATCATGAGTATTTACGAAAACAGTTTTCTGCTTTTTTTTGTTTTTGATAAGTCCCCAGCGAACCTCATTTGCACCCTGGAAACAGACTCTCAATTATTTAGTGTTGACTAAATATCCATATAAATTACCATTTACCAATGACAATTACCATCGATAAACTCGGTCGAATGGTTTTACCAAAGCCGTTTCGGGATCAGTTTCAGATCCATCCAGGAGATTCTTTAAATGCCGAAGTTCTAAACGGCTCGATTGTAATCTCACCGATTCAGGAGGGAGCAGGACTGATCCGAAAAAAAGGAATTCTTGTTCATCATGGATCGGAAGTAATCGATTTCGATCTCCAATCATTTATGGAAAGCCGAAGAAACCAACATCTGGTTGAACATGTCAAGGGAGTATGAACCGTTTTTTCGACACCTCAGTCCTGATTCAAGCACTCGTCGATCAACTCCCGGATCATGAAGCCGCCTTCGCTCAATACACGAAGGCGCTTCAGAGCTCAAAAAAAACATTTATCTCATCTCATTCGATCGCCGAATGTTACGCAACGCTCAGCGCTCTCCCTTTGAAAAGAAAAATCTCTCCTTATGAAGCTCATCAGCTCATTGAAGAATCAATTCTTACGCACGTTCAAATCATCGAACTCACCAAGAAAGACTATAAACTAGCCATTGAAAAAACAAATTCTGCAAATTTAGGGGGAGGCGCCATCTACGATGCCCTTCATCTTGTCAGTGCGGAAAAAGCCTCCTGCGCTCAAATCTATACCTTTAATTTAAAACATTTTCGACCTCTCGCCAAACACCCCGAGACTGTTCTTCGACCTTAAACCCCCCGGATTACTTTCTACCGCTCAACCCACCAAACCCCCTCCTCCCCATTGGGAGTAATTTCACAGGCCCGCACTTTAAATCCAGCTCTCTTCATCCAATGCTCAAACGCAAACGATGTCCAACGACGACTCTGAAAAACTTTTAAAGAATCCCTTTTTTTCATCCGAACTCTCCTCCCCCCTAAAATCCATTCGAAATCCTGCAATACCTCCCCCCTCACGATCACCGATCTTAATCCCTGTTCTGACTCAATCCCAAACCTCAACGCCGAAATCATTTTTTTAGTAATTTTCTGCTCTTCAAAAAGAAGCGAAAGCCACTCTCTTGTCTCTCGATTTTGATACTGCGGTAAAATCCTTTTTACCGCTCTCTCGACCTCGCTCTCCTCCTTGTTTTTTACAGGAGCCAGATTGGCACTCATAAAAAGCTGGTCCCCTGAACGCAATAAAGTCTTTAAAATACGCAAAACCAAACTCGGATCGAGATTCGGAACCAATCCAAATAAAGTATAAATCCGCCTCTCCGTTCGATCCCCCTGATCCAAGGAGCAACGCAGCTCCTTCGCCGCATCTAAATCAATGACCCAACCCTTCGGTTTTTGTAATACGAACGGTCTCAAACGCTTCAGACTCAACTGACAAAGCCTTTCACTCACATCCACCGCAGTAAAACGTTGAAATGAAAAGCCCCCACGCTTAACACACTGTGCCAACCACTGCTCCTTCACCCCCGTTCCACACCCCAATCCAATCAAATGAGTCCTCTGACCCGAAGGAATCGTAAAACGAGAAAATAAAGTTCGATAAATTTGACTAAAGGAAGGCTCACTCAAAACCGGACAATGCCTCTGAAAGACCTTTTCCCAAGCCTTGGATTGCTTGAGCGAATGATAATGAAGCGAGGGATCGATCACCCCCCTCTTTAAATAAAAAAGCTGTTTTTTCAAAACCGCTTGCGGAGAGCGAGAAGAAGAGAAAATAATCATAAAACGAAAAAAGCCAGAGATCACGATGATCTCTGGCTTTTAAGAAACTAAAAATTATCAGAGGCTTTCGCCTCAAATAAAATCATTAGGCGGCGACGGCTGATTTTGCCACCACATGAATTCGACGATTCTCTTTGTCGAACTTCACAACGCCAGGAGTCAGTGCGAAAAGAGTGAAATCACGTCCCGTTCCCACATTCTTCCCTGCATGCCAACGGGTTCCACGTTGACGAACAATAATATTGCCCGCAATAATCGTTGAACCCCCAAAAATTTTGACGCCAAGTCGCTTGCTTACGCTATCGCGACCGTTCTTTGTACTTCCTTGACCTTTCTTATGTGCCATGACAAGCCTCCTTAAAATTCTTTAATAAATCTAACAACTCTTTAGCCGAGGAATTACCCTTGGATCTTCGTGACTTTCACACGATTGTATTTTTGACGATGACCAACCGTGCGATGATACCCTTCACGACGACGGAATTTATAAGCGATTACCTTATCGCCCTTCACTTCCTCTTCGATTTCAACGACTACCTTTGCGCCACTGACTAAGGGCTTACCAACCTTCACTTTTTCTCCGTCTGCAATGAGCAAGACCTCTGAGATTGTGAACGATTTTTCCCCTTCTTTAATGGGCAAAAGCTCGATGTCCAAAACATCGCCTTCTTGGACTTTATATTGCTTACTTCCTGTACGAATAACTGCTAACATACCATTTCCTTTTTTCAGATGAGGAGTGAGACAATGGAGATATCTGTTTCCAAATCAAGCGATTTTTACGTCTTTTTCTTAAATGTTTTAAGTAGCTTTAAAATTCATATTTCAAAATATCAATTTCATAGGTCGCCGAAGCGGCGTTACTCGAAATCGAACGTTGCTCTAAACCATTTGAAGCAAATGACTTACTTTTGAATAAAACAACTCGTGGAGCTAGCTTTTCACCTGTTTTTAATCCCCGCTTCCCTTCCACAATAATAAAACCATTCGATCCAATTTCGTAAACCCGACCGGAGTTTTTTGCCATCAAGAGATCCGCTTTCTTACTAAAAACGGAGTCAGCAGGCACTAAATGCGTCAAAATCCCAACGATTATAAAAATAATAACAATCTTCTTCATCCCTCTCTTTTAACGATCTCTTAAAAAAGGTCAACGGAACAATAATGCCCTTAATCACGAGTCTCCAAAATATGGTTTTATCTCAGAGGGGAAATGGAAGAGGGGGATTGAAATTCTAAAACAGTTCTCACGCAACGACGCGACGCCGCAACGTTAAATCCCTACTCCCCCCCTCGTTCTGACCACGGCTCTTTCGAGCCTCCTCCCTATTTTTAAAAAGTTCTCGAAAACGAGCTTTCGATCCCTTTTTAAAAATAGGGATCAATCACTTACGCTTTTACTGATCAGATCGGGGGATAGAGGACAAACTGAAGAGCAATCCCTTGCCTTGGAGCGAGGCGAGAGAGAGGAGGCTATCCGTTGTGATAACCGACGAACGATCAACAAAGCTCCAAGGCAAGGGAGGCTCTTCCCAGA